>JAOAHO010000071.1 GCA_026415195.1 Bacteroidia bacterium
GTTAAACACTATACAAAACAAAATTGTAAGTTCAAGTAATAAGTGCAATTTTTTTGTATCATATTTAAATTTATTCATAAACAAATCCATTTACCCGCTTAATGACATATCCATATAAATTTTAAAATCCTTCAAAATATTATATACTTCCAGAGTATAAGTGAATAAAAGTTAAATAATTATTAAGCATTTATGATTTTAATCATCAGAAAATTGATTAAAGTCAAATTTTTTGTAAATTAACTCCGATAAAATTGCCATAAATTTTAAAGAATATGGGAAAGAAAAGAATCGGCGTATATTTAGATCATCACAAAGCTTATTTTATCCCATTTGAAAACGGAACCACAGAAATCAAAGAAATCATGGAATCTGAATATACTCGTTTGGAAAGAATCGAAGGCGAAACCTCCGATACTACATTTTGGAATTCGCGAGGCAATGCAAGTTCAAATAATGAAAACAGAAAAAATAACAAAGCGGAATCGCAACTTAAAGAATACTATAATGACATATCAAAAAAAATTTGCGAATACGACGAAATTTTATTGTTCGGCCCTACGACGGCAAAAAATGAATTAAAAAACATCTTATGCGAAAACAAAAGTTTTAACGGCAAAACCATTCATATTCAATCGGCCGATCAAATTACCGAAAATCAAAAGAAAGAATTTGTCTGGAAATTTTTTAATGAGATGTCTTAAATAACCCCTTCGGTTGAGATCCTGGACAAATAAAAGTTTTCCGGAGATAGGGTGTCCTTACCTAAGGCCTTCCAAACAAAAGAAATTCCCCGATTTAATATCACGAAACCTGTTTTTTTGAAGATAAATAATTCATTCTTGTTTAATTCGTTCGTATCAAAAACCCAGTTTCTGATTAAAGTTGTTCCATTACTGAACATCTTCTTCACAACATAAGACAAAAATTTGATCTTTTGCTTTTCATTCAAACATGAATGAAAGGTGGTTTGAATAATATAGGCCGTTCCATTGGGATGGGTATTCAAAATAATTAATGCAACTAAATTATTTTTTTGGTCATAAAAGGAAAAGGTGTGCAGTTTATAATAGTAAGGATTTTCATAAATACGCCATTGCTGAAATTTTTGGTTCTGAAATATGAAAAACAAATCGGGATGATGTTGAGCTGATTGTATAATTAATTCATCCGTTTTAGGATGAGCTTTATTTGTTTCTTCAACAATGAAATCCATTTGAACTTTTCCGTATTGTAAAGGAATCGATAATAATTTCGAATAAACACAAAGAAAAAATATTTTAAAACGGTCAGATAAGCGGTTTTTTTTGTTCAAAGAAGATAAATAAAGAAATGCGGGAAGAATCCGGTTCACCATCAGGGCCTGTTTGTGGCTGAAGGGTGTGTCGAATCCAATTTTGCGAAAGGGCTTGATGGCCGAGGTATATCCCCATATGAATTTAATTCCCCGGTCAGATGCCTCTTCAAACAAAACGTTGTAAATGTTATCAAAAATATTTTGCCCCCGGTATGCAGGGTCAACCAAAGTATCTTCGCTTTTTGCGGTTAAAACTTTTTCGCCCGAAAGAGAAGTAACGTAAATGGGAATCAGGCAATTGGTACCAACGATTTTACCCTGATCTTCGGCAATCACATATATGGCTTTACCGTACGGCGCATCATGAAACTCCCATAAAAATTGTTCCATGGTTCGTTGCTTACCATATATTCGGTTATGAAATTCATTGATTTTCACATAATCCGAATCTTCTGCTATTCTGTATGTTACCATGTCAGGATATTTTCTTGTATGAGTTGTTCGGGCGTCTTACAAGGTATTTTGTTCTCATAGATAAATGAAAGGATTTTTTTATAAATATTCAAATAAGCCCCGTATTTATAGTCGGTAAAAAAAGTATTATGCCATAACAGGGAGAAGTCACAATTTTCCGGATTTTTAAAATAAAAATCCGTGATGATATTAAAAATTTTATTCTTGTCGGTGTTCATATATTTTTGGAAAGTACCGTCCATGAATGTCAGCGGAGCCACCACAAAACGGTAGGGCTTTAAATTTCGTACATCAAACGGTTGGAATGCTTTCCCGTAGGAATTCCTGAAGCCGTAATGTTCGGCAAAGCCCAAACTGCAATCCAGCTTTATGCCTGATAGGTTTAATACATCCCAATCCTTATGAGGAAGAAATTTCAAAAAATGATACCGATTATACCTGCATGGCCCTATGCCTAATTTTTCTGCTTCTTCTTCAAAACCATCAGCACAGGCAGATTTATGCAAACCGTTAAATGAACCGGCTTGTTCCGCCATTTTTAAAAGATCCCGCTCTTTTTCAATTTTATAATCGGCGTTTTTAACATTATTCATCCCCCTTTTACGATTCACCAGCCAGAAAAATGTGGCCCTGACATCGTATTCACTGTTGATTTTTATAATTTTATCAATGTTTCTCCAGTGAGGATTCGCCGACAGTTCAAAGGCAATAAGCTTTAAAATAACTCCGATTCTCATCTTCTTCAATGCCCAAAAACCATCCTGCAGCAACGATCCATACAAAGAGTCGATGTCGTGGGAAATAAAAAAACTGCTTTTTTCCCGATGCACCGGAATGTTTTTTGATTTCAGCCATTCCTCCATTTCTTTGCCTGCAAGGTTTACATCAGGCACATTAAATTTATACTGATAAGAGGAATGATATTTAAATCGGCCATACTCATCCAGTTTAGTTGAATCGGCATTTAATTCCTGAATGCAATTCACCATATAAAATATGGTGGCCATGCTGTCTTTTTTTCCGCCCGAATCGGCAATAAAGAGTTTGTCGGAAAAATAAAAAACATTTTTATTAATCACCCCTTTCTTTAAATTGGCATAAAATTCGCTTGCAAGGGGTTCCGATTGCGGATGTTCATCATCCCAAATGAGATGGGCTTCGTCGGGATGTTGGGTAAAGACAAAATTGCATCGGGCATATTTTTCAATCAGCTTCAAAACATATTTAATAACCGGATAATATTCTGTTTTGTCCTTGATATATACTTTGTTCACTTCTTAAATTTTTATTTAAATACTCAGGGCATGGCGCAGGTCTTCCAGCAAATCCCTGATATCTTCAATACCGACACTGAAGCGCAGCAGGTTGTCGGTGACCCCGCTTTTTTCACGTTCATTTTTTGGAATGGATGCATGCGTCATGGTAGCCGGATGATTCACCAAACTTTCCACCCCGCCCAAACTTTCCGCCAACGAAAACACCCTGAACGACGATGCAATTTTGAATGTTTTTTCCAAATCGGCATTTTTCAACCGGGCCGAAACCATGCCGCCGAATCCGCGCATTTGTTTTTTGGCAATATCATGGTTTGGGTGGTCAGCAAAACCCGGCCAAAACACTTTTTCAATGGCGGGATGATTCCTTAAAAACTCCGCCACATGCTTTCCGTTTTCGCAGTGCCTTTCCATGCGAACATGCAAGGTTTTGATGCCGCGCAACACCAGAAAACTGTCCATGGGGCCCGGAGTGGCGCCGCAACTGTTATGGATGAAAGCCAGGCGTTCGTAAAGGTCTTCCCGGTTCATCACCAATGCTCCCATCACCACATCGCTGTGTCCGCCCAGATATTTCGTAACACTGTGCATGACAATGTCGGCGCCTAAATCAAGCGGATTCTGCAAATAAGGTGAAGCAAAGGTATTGTCCACGGCCAGTAATATTCCATGGCTTTGTGCAATTCCTGCACAGGCCGATATATCCACAATCTGCATGGTCGGATTGGTGGGGGTTTCAATCCAAATCAATCGGGTATTGGAGTTGATGTTTTTTAAAATATGGCGGGCATCGCTCAGGTCAATAAAATGAAATTTAATGCCCATGGGTTCAAAAATTTTCGTAAACATTCTGTAGCTTCCACCATAGAGGTCGTTGCCGGTGATCACCTCATCGCCCGGCTTAAGCAATTTGATGACTGCATCCATAGCCCCCATTCCGCTGCTGAAGCAAAGGCCGAACTTTCCGTTTTCCAGGGCGGCAATGTTACGTTGCAGGGCATCGCGGGTGGGATTTTTACCGCGGGCATAAGCATAGCCCTTATGTTTTCCGGGATATTCCTGAACGAAGGTGCTGGTTTGATAGATGGGCGTCATAATGGCGCCTGTGGCAGGATCGGGTTCCTGGCCCGCATGGATGGCTTTGGTTCCGAAATGCCTGAACAAGGATTCGTCTTTTCCCATGGAGTATGATATTAAGTAATCTTTTTTCTGTCGATAAAACCGCCCCCCACCAAATCTTCGCCTTCATAAATTACGGCGCTTTGGCCGGGTGCTATGGCCTGAACGGGATAATGAAAAACCACATCCAGATTTTTTTCATCCCGGGTGTGGATGGTTGCCTGTTCGCCTTTGTCTTTGTAGCGGATTTTTACCAGGCCCTGAAAATCTTCAGGGAGGGTTTCATATTTAATGAGGTTGTAATCGCGTATGCTTAGCGAGATTTCCTCCAGGTCGTCTCTGTCGCCCAGCACCACGGTATTGGTCTCGGGGATGATTTCTTTCACAAATACCGGCGTGCCCAGGGCTATGCCCAAATTTTTACGTTGGCCCACCGTGAAGTATGGATAACCGGCATGCGTGCCCACTTCCTTGCCTTTATAAATAAATTTCCCCCCTTTAACTTTCTCAGGAAGATCGGGAATTCTGTGATTTAAAAAAGCCCTGTAATCGTTGTCGGGAATGAAGCAAATTTCATAACTCTCGCTTTTATTGGCCAGTTCTGAAAAACCATATTCACGGGCAAAATTCCGTATTTCGGTTTTGGTATATTCCCCCACGGGAAAAAAAGTGCGTTTCAGGTATTCCTGCTTCAGCCCCCAAAGGACGTAAGTTTGATCTTTGTGGGTATCTTTTCCTTTAAAGATGATTCTTCTTCCGTTTTCTTCCCTGATGCGGGCATAATGGCCGGTGGCGATGAATTCACAATCCAGCATATCGGCGCGCTTCATCAGTGCTTCCCATTTAATGTGGGTGTTGCACAGCACGCAGGGATTGGGAGTACGCCCCGCCAGATATTCCTCCACAAAATTATCGATGATGTAATCGCCGAACTCTTTCCGTATGTCGAGGATATAGTGCGGAAAACCGAAGCGCACGGCTATATCGCGTGCATCCTGAATGCTGTCGAGCGAACAGCAGCCGGTTTCTTTTTTCGAAGCCCCGCTGCTTTCGTAATCCCAGGTTTTCATGGTGATGCCCACCACTTCAAAGCCCTGTTCATGCAAGAGCATAGCCGCCACGCTACTGTCCACGCCTCCGCTCATCGCCACCAATATGCGGCCTTTCTTGCTCATGATAATACATGCAAAGGTAGTTAATTCAAAAGTTCGGAAAATAAAAAACCGCTCCGAAGAGCGGTTTTTACTATTGAAAATAAAATTTAAAAATGTAATATTAGACGAAGGGCTGCAACCGGACCAAAAAGATTATTTTTATTATCAGTATCAAAACCGAAAGAACCTTGTTTTGAACTCTCTATGGTTGTGGTTCCTGTAACTTGTTGATTATTTGCATCAAGTCCAACCGATTCCCAAACAGTTTTTGTTTTTGATGTACTAGAAAGTAAAATTGCCCATCCAAATTCACCTCCTAAAGCAAGCTTAGGTAGAATAAAATATTCAGCTCCGATAAAACCACGAATACCAAAAGTGAATGTTGTTCCTTGTTTTATTTCTAAAGCTCGTGCTGCACCCACTACATTTTGAATAGGGGGATTGCTTGAAATATTACCAGATCCGGCAAAATTATCATCGGTTGAATGAACCAAAACAGCAGGATTAGCTGTAGGAGCTAAGCTATTTCCATAAGTAAATTTATCTTTTCCACTAGAAATAAAAAAACCAACTTCACCTCCATAAAATCCTTGTAAACGAGTTTTACCTTTTCTAAATTCCATTCCTCCTGTTAAACCGAAATTCCTTCTTGCAGATTTCCAAGTATTTTCTACCATAGGATCCTGATTAGGGAAAACTGTTAAAGTAGCAGGAGCCTTTGAACGATCATCAACCATTTTTCTTTGAGTATTTGAAGTTAATCCAATTCGAATTCCAGCCCTAAAAGCTTTATTCGATTCATTAAAATATTTACCAAGAATAGATGCATTTACAGATTGAAACCCCCATGTTGGAGAAGTATTTACATTTTGTTTACCGAAAAAGTTTCCGGCATAATTTAAAAATGGTGTGGCATCAATGCCGATAGCCCAGTCACCGGCTTCCGGAAGAATGGGTTCTCCTTTTTTGGATGTCAGGCCATCCTGAGCATTTGCCGTAATGATTACGGCTAAAGCAATGGTTGTAATGATTTTTTTCATAGCTTTTGGTTTTGTTAGCAAATTTATGCAAGTATAATGCCTTTAAAATTGCTAAAAATCATTTTATTAACAATTTATGGTTTTATAACTTATTAAAGTATTGATAATCAAATATTAACCCAAAATGTAAATAAATGATAACATTTGCAAAAAAAAAACTAAATTGATGTTCATATACCCATTTTTTCATTTGTCCTGGATGCAAATTGTCTTAGTATATAAACTTCATTATATTCTTACCTTTGCAATAATTTATCATGCTTTTTAAAGAAAAAACTTTCTGGCTCCACGCCTCTTTTGCATTTGTTTCTGTTTTAGCCATCACGTTTGGCATTCACCTAATGGTCTCATCCTACACCGATCATAACGTTACCTACACAGTACCAAATTTAAAAGGTTTGAAAATCAGTTCCATGGAAAAGTCCATGCCGCATCCCAGCATTGAAGTTGTCATTACCGACTCTGTTTATGACCCAAAATCGGAACCCGGGATTGTAATAAGACAAGAACCTTATGCCGGAGAAAAAATAAAAAAAAACAGAAAAATTTATGTTATTACCACCACCCTACGCCCTCCACGCATTTCCATGCCGAAATTAACCGACCTGAGTGCGCGTCAGGCAAGAATCATTTTGCAATCATACGGATTAAAATGTGGCAGCATCATCGAAAAACCGGCCGATTGTAAAGGGTGTATTGTGGAACAATTGTTTAATGGCAAACCCATCGCCCCCGGAACGCCCATCGAAAAAGGAAGCACCATTCATCTGGTGGTGGGCACTAAATCGGGATTTCAGGCGTTGGATAGTATCCCTGTGAACGATTCGCTATGAAAAAATTATTCATCTGCCTGATTTTGCCTATGTGTCTTTTCTCTCAGGAAGGGCTAAGGCCACTCACTTATAACCCTAACCTTTATTTAACCTCGCATGGAAAAAATGCGGAGGTTTTTTCGGAAAAAATTTCATCACGAAGTTCCATCACATTGCCCTTTTTTGATGATTTTTCCTATGCCACGCATAATGCCTATCCGTCTATGGCGCTATGGGCCGATTCCATGGTTTATATCAACGACGGCATGGGAGTTGCGCCCATGAATATGGGAGTTGCCACCTTCGACGGGCTCAACAAACAGGGATTCCCTTATACGCCAAACACCAATTTCCCCTCAAATTCCTCCGCTTATGCCGATGAACTCACCTCCCGCCCCATTAACCTTCATACTTTGGGCACCCAAACCCTTACCCCGTCCGACAGCATTGCCCTGATTTTCTACTACCAACGCGGAGGCAACGGCGACAACCCAGAAATCCAGGATTCGCTGATGGTGGACTTTTTTATGCCCAAGCAAAACAAATGGAAAAAACGCGTATGGCACTTGAGGGGACACAACAATCCCAATATTTACGATACCACTTTCAAAAGGGCTTTTATATTCATTACAGACACCGCCTTTTTTCACGACGGTTTTCGGTTCCGCTTCCGCAATAAAGCCCAAACCAACGGAAACTTTGACGTGTGGAACATTGATGATGTGTATCTGGATAAAAACCGAAGCATGAAAGCCGACACCGCATGGATCGACCTTTCATTCGGCAGAAGGACATCTCCCTTCCTGAAGCGCTACAGCGCCAT
>JAOAHO010000072.1 GCA_026415195.1 Bacteroidia bacterium
TCAGATGTGTATAAGAGACAGCTCTTCTACTGTTTTATTGCCGTTAAGTTCTTTGACAATCCTTATCAATTCTTGCTGATTTTTTATATGGACGGTTGTGTAATACCCCCAGTTCCAACATTCCGTATAAAACCCTGCGGTGTACGGGTTTAAGCCCATCACGTACATCCGGTAATGCCCTCGACACAATCACCGACATGGAATAGTCGATGTAAGCAGTTTTCATTTGGTCCTCGATGGTGACCGGAATTATTTTTTCTCCTTCCGTATTCATTTCAGAACTTTAAGGTGTTGAAACTACAAAAAAAACATCCACCAATAAAAGTATTATTATCAACAAACTTCATGTTAAAATATCATTAAACATGAGCAAATATCTGACATTATTGTATTATTTTTGACCATGGCATATGTTTTGCCGTATAAATAAATAAATATGGATGCAAAATTTTCACCCCGTGTAAAAAATGTCCTCACCTACAGCAAGCAAGAGGCTTTAAGGTTAGGTTCCGATGACATTGGTGTGGAACACCTGATGTTGGGCATGATCAGGGAACAAAATGGTGTGGGCATTGAGATTCTGAAAGAATTGGGGGTTGACATTAATGAACTCAGGCGTGAAATTGAACGGAATATCAAAACGGGGGTGAATCGTAATAAACAAATTACCAACATTCCTCTTACCAAACAAGCCGAAAGGATAATTACGAAAAGCTTACTGGAAGCCCGGGAAGCAAAATCTCCGGCTGTTGGAACAGAGCATTTGTTGCTGGGAATATTGCATAACAATGGCAACATTGTCAGCCAGACATTGCTAAAAATGGGAGTGGATTACGATTCCGTAAAAGCCCGCCTTGAAGAGAAAATGGGGCTATCGGAAAGCGAAGTGGAAAACTCGGCTGCCGATGATGAAGATGAAGAAATGAGTTTTGGTTCTTCCTCCGGTTCGTCATCCCAAAAGAAAGGCGACAGCAAAAGCAAAACCCCTGTCCTTGATAACTTTGGCCGGGACCTTACGCGTTTGGCTGAGGAAGGAAAGCTTGACCCTGTTGTGGGCAGAGAAAAAGAAATTGAACGCGTTTCTCAGATTCTTTCCAGAAGAAAAAAGAATAACCCCATTCTGATAGGAGAACCGGGGGTGGGTAAGTCGAGCATAGCGGAAGGTTTGGCCTTACGTATTGTTCAGCGCAAAGTTAGCCGTGTATTGTTCAACAAGCGGATTGTAACGCTTGATTTAGCCAGTTTGGTGGCCGGAACAAAATATCGCGGACAGTTCGAAGAACGGATGAAAGCCGTAATGAATGAACTGGAAAAAAGCCCCGAAGTGATATTGTTCATCGATGAAATCCATACCATCATAGGAGCCGGCGGTGCGAGTGGAAGCCTGGATGCTTCCAATATGTTCAAGCCTGCCCTGGCCAGGGGCGAAATCCGTGTAATTGGCGCTACCACTCTGGACGAATATCGTCAGTATATTGAAAAAGACGGGGCTTTGGAAAGGAGGTTTCAGAAGGTGATGGTGGAACCGGCAACGGAAGAAGAAACACTGCAGATACTGAACAACATCAAAAGTAAATACGAAGACCATCATAACGTTACCTATACACCCGAGGCCATTAAAGCGTGCGTTACCCTGACGGCCCGCTATATAACCGATCGCCATTTACCTGATAAAGCCATTGATGCACTTGATGAGGCCGGATCGAGGGTGCATATTACCAATATCAATGTTCCTAAAAATATACTGGATCTGGAAAAAAGGATAGAAGAAATAAGGGAATTAAAGTCGCAAGTGGTCAGTAATCAACGCTTTGAAGAAGCCGCTCGACTAAGGGACGATGAAAAAAGGATACAAAAAGAATTAGAACTGGCAAAAAAAGAATGGGAAGAAAGCTCAAAATCGAATCGGATAACAGTTACGGAGGAAGATGTGGCTCAGGTGGTAAGTATGATGAGCGGTGTACCCGTTTATAAGGTAAGCCAAAATGAAAGTGAAAAACTGGTAAAAATGGGAGATGCCCTGAAAGGAAAAGTTATAGGGCAAGATGAAGCTGTAGCCAAAGTAGTAAAAGCCATTCAGAGGAACCGTGCCGGACTGAAAGACCCCAACAAACCTATCGGTTCATTCATATTTTTAGGTCCGACCGGAGTGGGAAAAACTCAGTTGGCCAAGATTTTAGCCCGTTACCTTTTTGATAATGATGATGCCCTGATTCGCATCGATATGAGCGAGTACATGGAAAAATTTTCGGTTACGCGCCTGATAGGGGCACCTCCGGGATATGTGGGATATGAGGAAGGCGGCCAACTCACTGAAAAAGTCAGAAGAAAGCCCTATGCGGTAGTATTGTTAGATGAAATTGAAAAAGCTCATCCGGATGTGTTTAATATGTTGTTACAAGTGTTGGACGATGGCCAACTTACTGACAGTCTTGGAAGGAAAATTGATTTCAAAAACACCATCATCATTATGACGAGCAATATAGGTGCTCGTCAGTTAAAAGAATTCGGAACTGGAGTAGGATTTGGTACTCAAAGCAGAAAAGAACAAGAAGCTGAACTGGCAAAAGGAGTTATTGAAAACGCCTTGAAAAAGGTTTTTGCTCCCGAGTTTTTAAATCGTATTGATGATGTTATTATCTTTAACTCATTAACTAAAGAAGACATTGGTAAAATCATCGATATTGAACTGAACGGCTTATTCGAAAGGGTAGCTAAAATGGGGTATAAACTCCATATTACGGAAGCTGCCAAAAATTTCATCATTGAAAAGGGTTATGATCCGAACTATGGTGCGCGACCGCTAAAAAGGGCCATTCAGAAATACATTGAAGATCCCCTAGCCGAGGAACTTCTCAAACATAATATCCAGGAAGGGGATGAACTGGAATTAGATTATTCAAAGGAAGAAGACAGGATAATTGTTAGTCCTGCCAAACAAAAAGCAAAAAAAACAAAAAAAGACGATAAAACCACTTAATTTTTAAAAAAAATATTACATTTGCACCTCAATTTTCAAAACATTATGCTTATCGTACAAATAAAAGAAGGGGATACGCTGGAGAAAGCGTTAAAAAAATTTAAAAAGAAATTTGAAAAAACTGGTATTTTAAGAGAACTCAGGAACAGGCAGTTTTATACTAAACCATCAGTCAGGAAGAAGGAGATTCTGAAAAGAGCTATTTTCCGTCAAAAATTGGAACAAGGGCTTATTGAAAAGTAAAATTAGCATTAACTTTTTTAAATTGTAGCCGTTATAATTTTATGACGGCTTTTTTATTTTTATGAATTGGCCTGAAGCAATTGTTTCGTTTTCTAATTATCTTGAACAACAATTACGTTATAGCCATCATACTTGCCTTGCATATAAAAACGACCTTGTTCAATGGAATGAATTTATTGAATCAAACAAACCTGACCATCCTGAATCCTCGGCACAAAGGGCATTTTTGATGATATTGATGAAAAATAATTACGAACCAAGAACTGTCAGAAGAAAACTTTCAGCATTAAAAAAATTCAGCCGGTATATCTTTAAAAAGTATGGAATACAAATACATGGACTTGGTCCATTAACCGGGCCAAAAACTCCAAAAGCATTACCAAGTTATTTTACACAGAATGAAATCAATAAAATGTTCAGTATTCCCTTCGATACTGAAGATTACAATACCGTTCTTAAAAGGACCTTAATGAAAACCATTTACTATGGAGGTTTTCGGAAATCGGAAATATTAAATTTAAAATCAGAGCAAATTAATTTTTCAACTAATGAAATCAGAGTTTTGGGGAAAAGAAAAAAAGAAAGAATAGTGCCCATGCTTCCGGAATTAAAAGAAGAATTACAGCATTTTATGTCTTTAAAAGGTCAATTAGGATTGAGTAATGAATATGTTTTTGTAAATTCTAATAATAAAAAGGTCAGTGGATCATTTTTATACCGGGCCGTCAGGGAATTTTTCGATAATATTTCTTCATCTCCCAGAAAAAGCCCACATGTTTTGCGTCATACTTTTGCCACATTCCTGTTGAATGAAGGGGCAAACATTCAGGCAGTATCGGAACTACTGGGGCATTCCGGACTGGCATCCACGCAAATTTACACCCATATTGTGACAGAAAAACTTATAAAAACTTATAAACAATCTCACCCGCGTTCTGGTGAATAAAATCTTTTAAAAAATGTAACATTTTTTTAAAAATTTCGTTTAAGATAATATAAATCTCATAATTATGAATATCAACATTCAATCCGTGCATTTTGATGCAGATAAAAAATTATTGGAATTCATCAACAAAAAAGTAAACAAATTAGGCCAGTTTTATAACGGGCTTATAAATTCTGATGTTATTCTGAGGTTGGACAAAAATCAGGAAAAAGAGAATAAGATCACTGAAATCAAAATTAAAGGAAGAAGGGGGGAATTTTTTGCAAAAAAACAATGCAATACTTTTGAAGAAGCCACCGATTTGGCTTGCGAAGCATTAAAAACTCAGATTAAAAAATTTAAGGAAAAGCTAACAGGCCAATAATTCTTTTTTGAAAAGGCATTACTTTTTCTTTGCTATATCAGGCACCATTGGTGTTATACTGGGAGCGGTCTCATCACATTATTTGAAAAACCTCTTATTTCATGGGAAGATCACTCCTGAAACGCTTGATTCTTTCAAAACTGGAGTATTGTACCATTTGGTGCATTCCCTTTTTTTAGGAATACTTTTAAATATTAAAGTAAAAGAACAATCCCGTTACCTGAATACTTCAGTTGCCCTCGTAGAGTTAGGAATGGTTTGTTTTTCAGGTTCCATCTATTTGTTGGTTCTTGGCAAAATCATGAATTCAACAATGTTTTTATGGCTTGGGCCCATTACCCCACTGGGAGGTATAATGTTGATAGCATCATGGATTATGCTTTTTTTACATTTTTATATAAGCTATGGCAGTAAAATTGAAAAGTAATTCACTAAATTTGAAGTTATGAAAAATATAATCTTAATTACAATGGTGGTTTTATCGACCATTCCTATGTATTTTTGCCAATCCAAAAGAAAGGCTCAGAAAAACAACGATTTAGCCAAGGTGAATGAAAAAGAAAGTACAAAAGCCAAAATAAGCTTTGCCAGTTATGGATCAGGAATTGATGTAGATACTTACGGAAAATTAAAGGAATACCTGAACAAAAATAATATTATGTATAGCGAAAAACCCATGGGCCGTGAAGGGGAGGTTGACGTAAGCATTGATTTATCAACAAAATCGGCTGATGAAAGAAAGAAAATTGTTCAGTACCTGAAATCGCTTCATAATCCGGAAAAATTGGTAAGGGTGGAAGTAGATTGAATTTTTTATTTAACATTAAACATCGAAATACCATACTGAAAGTTTTGGATTTTTACTTTTTACTGTCTTTCCCGAACAAAATACGTTAGTGTTGGTTTGATTTTGTTAAAACCAATAGATGTTTTTTACATAATTTTGTTCTGAATATGGTAAATTTTTCCCGTCGACACATCGGAATCAGTCCTTCCGATGAACAAATAATGTTGAAAAAAATTGGAGTGTCTTCCGTCGAAGAATTGATTTCTTTAACGGTTCCGCAGAACATCCGCACAAAAGAGTTAAAATCTGTTGGTAAAGCACTTACGGAAGAAGAATATTTAAAGCATATAAAAGAGCTTGGTAAAAAAAACATAATTTTAAAAAGCCTTATTGGCTTGGGGTATTATAATACTCATACGCCTTCTGTTATTCATCGCAATATATTTTGTAATCCCGGTTGGTACACGGCTTACACACCCTATCAAGCGGAAATAGCGCAGGGAAGGTTAGAGGCCTTGTTGAATTTTCAAACCATGGTCATCGATCTGACGGGGCTACCGGTAGCCAATGCAAGTTTACTTGATGAAGCCACAGCAGCTGCAGAAGCCGTTACCATGATGTTTGCCAACCGAAGTCGTGAGCAACAGAAAAATAATGTCAGAAAAGTATTTATATCACATAATCTTTTTCCTCAGGTTAAGGAAGTTATCTATTCCAGGGCTGAACCTTTGCAGATTGAAGTGGTGGAAGGGGACGAATTTTCCATGCCATCTTCAACCGACTTTTTCGGTTTGGTTATACAATATCCTGATGTTACCGGCGCCATCCGCGACTATACCGAATTAGTTAAGAAGGTAAAATCTGCCGGAGTACAGGTGGCTGTGGGAACAGATTTATTGTCGTTATGCCTACTGGTACCACCGGGTGAATGGGGTGCCGATATTGCTTATGGAAACTCACAGCGATTTGGGGTACCCTTGGGTTATGGTGGCCCTCATGCAGCATTTTTTGCTGCCCGAGATGATTACAAACGACTGATGCCGGGGCGTATCATCGGAGTCAGTATTGACAGCCGGGGCAAAAAGGCATACCGCATGGCCCTCCAAACCCGTGAACAACACATCAAGCGTGAAAAAGCTACATCGAATATCTGTACGGCTCAGGCACTTCTGGCCATCATGGCTGGAATGTATGCCGTGTGGCATGGTCCGGAAGGATTAAAAGAAATTGCCGAAGAAGTTCACCGAAAAACCGTCCGCCTTAAAGAAATACTGCAGAATTCCGGAATAGATGTGATCAATCACGGGTTATACTTTGATACCATTCAAATAAAATGTAACGCCTCAGACATCATACCAAAAGCTGAAAAAGCTGGTTTTAACTTTTATGCTTACAATAATAACACAGTAAGTATCAGTTTGGATGAAACCATCACCGACGAGGATGTACTCTCTGTTGCAAAGGTTTTTTTGCCTGAGGTATCATTGTCTGATCAAAAAATTTTTAATGTCATCAAAGGAACCGCTTTCGAACGTAAATCTAAATTTCTGTCGCATCCAGTTTTTCACCTCTATCGCAGCGAAACCGAGATGATGCGATACATCAAATCGTTGGAAAATAAAGATTTGTCTTTGGTTCACTCCATGATTTCACTGGGGTCGTGCACCATGAAGCTGAACTCGGCTGTGGAAATGGAACCCATCAGCATGCCAGAATGGAACCAAATCCATCCTTTTGTACCCGAACATCAGGCTTTGGGTTATAAAGAATTGATAGAAAATTTAGACCGTTACTTATCCAGCATTACCTGCTTCAAAAAAATGAGTTTTCAGCCCAATTCCGGGGCCTCGGGTGAATACGCAGGTTTATTGGTTATACGGGCATTCCATCGGGAACGCGGTCAAGGACATCGTAATGTGGCTCTGATTCCATCATCTGCTCATGGAACCAACCCGGCATCTGCTGCCATGGCCGGTATGGAAATTGTGGTGGTTAAGTGTGATGAAAACGGCAATATCGATGTAGCTGATTTGAAAGCCAAAGCCGAACAATATAAGGAGAAACTCTCTTGCCTGATGGTAACCTATCCATCCACGCATGGAGTTTTTGAAGAAAGCATATGTGAAATTACACGCATAATCCACGAGAATGGCGGATTGGTTTACATGGACGGAGCTAACATGAATGCACAGGTGGGATT
>JAOAHO010000073.1 GCA_026415195.1 Bacteroidia bacterium
ATAGGTAACGTTGATATTATTTAAATCTCTTACTTTTTGTAATGTTAAAAAGGCATTTAATCCGCTGCCGAAGCCAAACTCGAATATCCGAATATGGCTGATATGCGGGAATTTATTTATAAAATACTCCAAACCGTTTCGGATAAACACATGCCGGCTTTCCGTCAGGGCGCCGTGAAGGGAATGAAAGTGCGCATGGAATAGAGTATCATATATCGTTGGGCTTCCGTCGGCGGTGGGGACTATGGCGTATCGCTCAGGGCTCGTCGAATTCATGGATTAACAAAGGCAAAAGCACAATATCGCAAAGCAAGGCCAATATCACCACCATGCTCATCAGGCAACCAAAAATCATTAAACTGGTAAAAGAACTCAACACCAACGCACAAAAACCCATCACCAGCACCAAGGATGTAAAAATCATGGAACTACCCACCGAAGCAAGGGAGGCCTTCAACGCATCATCACGCCCGGTTCCGCTTTGCCTGAGCTTGAAGTATTTGCCCACAAAGTGAAAGGTATCGTCCACCACAATGCCGATGGCCACGGCAAACAACATGGCGGTGGATCCTTTCATGCTTTGCCCTATAACCGGAATGATGCCCAAAATAATCAACAGGGGAATGAGGTTGGGGATGATGAAGATGACAAACATTTTCCACTTCCTGAATAAGATCAAACTGATAAGCAATATTACTCCGAGCGACAAAATAAAACTTTCCAGAGAACTTTTAACCAGCAATTCATGATTTCGGTCAATGAGTTCAGCACTCCCCGTAATGCGAATGTCATATATTTTGTTAAGCCCGGTTTTTTCCACCATTTCCATAAAACATTGGTTTTTTGTTTTGATGGCATCGCTTCCCAAATCACGCATTTTTCCGCTAATACGGATGATTTTTTTTTCGGGATGAAAAAGCAGTTTGCCTTGTTTTGAATTTAATGCCTGCCTGAAATATTGCAATTCGTTTTCATCGTGCTGCAGGAATTCAGGGATGTTGGCAGCCGTTAATTTTCGCTCGTTCAGTTCTTCCAAAACAGAAACAGGGCTTAACAACATACCGGGCAGGTAAGTTTTTTCTGCCATCAGATGCAAAAGCAAAATGTGATTAAGATTTTTTCCGTTCCATTCAAATGCCTGGTTTGCCTTTGGTTTAACCAATATTTCCAGAGGGCGGATACCGGAAAAATGTTTTTCAAAATAAATCAGGTCTTTTTTTACCTGAAGCTTATCGGATAAATCTTCCAGCAGCACATGCGATTGTTTTAATCTTAATGCAGATGAAAGAGAAAAAAGTAAGGCCAGAAAGGAAAAAACATAAATCATTTTTTTGTTTTTAAGAAGTTTATTAAAAAAAGTGGGGTGTAAATCGAATAGGGAAATGCTCCTGATGTTGGTTGAATTGATTCGGAAGGCGGGGATGAATAAGGGAAAGAAATGAAAGGTGAAAGCAAAAGCGATTGCCGAAAGCAATGAAGCATACAATCCGAATTCCCTGAGGGGTCCGATGGGGGTGAGCAGAAAAGAACCGAAACCGATGCAGGTGGTGAAGGCCGCCATGCGAGAAGCATAGCCGATATCATCATGAACTTTTTGAAAGACAGAAGAAAAAGAATCATCCTGACGGAAATTCCTTCGGTAGGCATTCAAATAATGGATGGCATGAGAACATCCCAGGATAAAAGCCAATGGAGGATACATCACCGACATGATGTCAATTTTCTTACCGGTCAGGAAAAACACCAAAAACAAAGTCAGCATTATAAAAAACAAGTGCAAAAGCAAAAGGAAAGCAATGCGGATATTTTTATACAGAAGCCATATCCCAGCAAACACAAGCGCCGCCGATACGGCTATAAAAAACAAAAATTCACGATGAAGCTCATCCAGATAGGCCTTTTGAATGACAGCCCTGCCCGTGTAATGCAAAACAAAGCCCTTCATGATCTTTCCGGAAATGTTTTTAATTTCTTCCGAAAGTGCATCCGACTTTGCTTTGCTCAGATTTTCTTCGGTTTTGACGAGAATCAACAACGAATTCTTATCAGGCGATATGAATCCGGAAAACATGGAGTATTTTTTAAACCAATTTTCCTCACTTTCTTTAAGTTCTTCCGTTGTTTTCCATCGGATGAGTTTTTGCTGGTATGGAACCAACCCGCCAACAGACCATTTTTTTAACATGGTAGGGCAGAGGACTTCCCTGACGAATTTTAATTTTTTTATTGCCCGAGTCAAGCTGTCGGTTTTTTCCAGGAAACCGGCATCAAAAACATTAGATTTTTTTTCAATTCCAATCAGAATAAAATCATTCTCCACTTCAAAGTTTCGGGTAAATTCTTCATACTCATCTAGGAGATGTTTACCTTCAGGATAAAAATTTTCAAATCGGTAATCGAATTTTAATTTAGGGAGCCAAAGCAGGGAAGAGCCAAATACCAAAGCCACAAAAATCCACCTGAAATAAGTTCCTGTTTTGCTCATTTTATCCTGCAAACTTACAACGGAAAATTAACACGGCATTAATAGAAATGGTTTGTGTGTGGATACTTAAATTTCTAATTTTGCCTAAATTGAATTATGCTGAAAGGTTTTTTTAAAGTTCCGGTTCCCGTTAATGAGCCGGTACGTTCGTATGCCCCCGGCACTGCCGACCGTGAATTGTTGCGCAAAGCCATTCAGGAATTGCGTTCCGGGGAAATAGACATCCCTATGTACATCGGGGGAAAAGAAGTGCGTAGCGGAAACAAAGTCCGCCTGTCACCCCCGCACGACCATAAGCACACGCTGGGATATTTTCATAAAAGCGATGCCGCCCATGTGGAGCAAGCCATTCAGGCCGCTTTGAATGCAAAAGAAAAATGGGAAAACATGGCCTGGGAACACCGGGCCTCCATCTTTCTTAAAGCAGCCGACCTGATAGCCGGCCCATACCGTTATAAGTTGAATGCCGCCACCATGCTGGGGCAAAGCAAAAACGTGTTTCAGGCAGAAATCGACAGTGCATGCGAGATTATTGACTTCCTTCGCTTCAATGTTTATTTTATGAGCGAGATTTATGCCGAGCAACCCCTGAGTGCTCCGGGTATGTGGAACCGCCAGGAATGGAGGCCCCTGGAAGGTTTTATATATGCCCTGACTCCGTTCAATTTTACGGCCATTGCCGGCAACCTTCCCACCAGTTGTGCCATGATGGGCAATGTGGTGGTTTGGAAGCCCAGCAACGCCCAGGTTTACAGCGCAAATGTGCTGATGGAAATATTCCGCGAAGCGGGTTTGCCCGATGGCGTAATTAATCTGATCTATCCATCCGGCCCTGTGGCAGCGGATGTTATTTTCAGGCATCCCGATTTTGCCGGTATTCACTTCACGGGCAGCACTTCGGTGTTTCAGGATATATGGAAAAACATTGGCAACAACATACATCTGTATAAATCATACCCCAGAATAGTCGGGGAGACAGGAGGAAAGGATTTCATCATGGTGCATCCTTCGGCTGATATTAAAGCGGTGTCGGTGGCCATCAGTCGCGGGGCGTTTGAATATCAGGGTCAGAAATGCTCGGCTGCCTCGCGTGCCTACATCCCCGAAAGCATGTGGGATAAATTAACCTCCATGCTGAAAACCGACCTCGACAGCATGAAAATGGGTGGCACGGAAGATTTTTCCAACTTCATCAATGCCGTCATTGATGAAGCCAGCTTCGACAAACTGGCATCCTACATTGACAAGGCCAAATCAGATGTTGATGCCGAAATCGTGTATGGGGGAAAATACGATAAAAGCGTGGGGTATTTTATTCAGCCCACCATCATACGGACAAAGAATCCCTATTATCGTACCATGTGTGAGGAATTGTTCGGCCCTGTGCTGACGGTGTATGTTTATCCGGATGCTGAGTTTGAAGAAATGCTGGATGTTGTGGACAAAACCGGGGTGTATGCCCTGACGGGTTCCATCATGGCCCGCGACCGTCATGCCATTGAACTCGCTACGCACAAATTGCGAAATGCTGCCGGAAATTTTTACATCAACGACAAGCCCACCGGTGCAGTGGTGGGGCAGCAACCCTTCGGAGGTTCACGTGCCAGCGGTACGAACGACAAAGCGGGTTCCAAAATCAATCTGCTAAGGTGGGTAAGCCCGCGTGTGATTAAAGAAACTTTTGTACCCCCAACGGATTACCGTTATCCTTTCCTGAGTGAAAAATGATATCTATCAGTATTGATTTACCTTAAATTTTTTTAAAATTGTGTTTATTTATTGAATACAGCTTTGTCAATATGAAAAATGTATTGAATTTTTCTTTATGTGTGTTTTACGTTATGCTGAAATCACAAACATGGCAAAAATCTTTTGATTTTAATAACGGAAACACCGATTTGTGTTTTAAAATTATCGAGTCATCAAAGCAGCATTATATACTATGCGGGGCAAGTTCAGTGCCCTCACAGTTTTCCTACGGATTTGACGGAGTAGTTTTGGCATTGAATCAAAATGGCGACACAATTTGGACAAAGAAATTGGGGAGTATGTCTTTTGGAGCGCAAAATGATTTTTTATTTGATGTTATTGAAAATAATAATAATGAATTAATACTTACAGGCATAAGAAAACAAGGTACACAAAAACAGCAACTGTGGATTGTAAAAATTCAGCTTAATCAAACCGGAACTCAGATTACAAATATCACGGAAAAACAAATCGGTTTACTCAATAAAGATGATGGGGGAGCAAAAATCATTCAAAATCCTGATGGGACCTATTTTATTGTTGGTTTTACTGAATCCATGGGCAGTCAGCAGGGTGGAAAAGATGCATGGTTACTTAAGTTAAATTCAAACCTGGATACAATTTGGACGAAAACATATGATTTTGGGTATTCCGATGAGGGGTCCTATATAACACCTTTTCAAAACGGATATCTGATATTGATAAACAGTATTACCGGGTTAATAAATTTTCCTGTTCCTTATTACACAAGTTTTGCAAATGTTCTTTATGTTGACAATAACGGAAATATAATAAAACACAAGATATTTAACACAGATACTTTGAACTCATTCAATAAAGCCAAGTTAACATCCGATGGCGGAGCAATTTTAATAGGTTCAACAAACAAAAAAGATAATAATTACGGGGGCAGGGATATTTACATAGTAAAATTGAATTCCAATGCAGACACCGTGTGGACAAAGATATATGGAGGTTATGGCAAATATGACGGCGGTACAGATATTATTCAGCATACTGATGGAACTTATTTCGTTTCGTCGTATTCACAATCAAAATATACTCAAAATGTTGACAATTGGTGGTTATTACGGTTAAAAAACAATGGAGATACTCTTTATACAAAGTGGGTTGTAACATTGCCTGATAATGACGACCCTTCAGGTATGATTTTTTCAAGCGACGGAAAATTGGTGGTGGCCGGATGGATAAATGCAAACTCCAACCCCGCAAATGGTTGGAATATGGGAAATTCAAATATTCATGTAATTAAAATGGATACTTCTTTTAATTTTGTCCTTTCTTTTGACAGAGATCCGATACCTAAATTATCAAATCTCAATGTTAACATTTATCCCAATCCGTTTTCTGAAAAAACAAATATTTTTATTTCTACTCCCTCATATAAAAATTTTTGTTTAAAAATTTATGATGTTTTTGGCAAGGAATTAAGAAAATTAGATAATGTTTCACATTTTCCGATATCATTGGAAAGGAACGAATTAGAGAGCGGTGTATATTATTTGGAAATCTTGAATGGTAATTTGATTATCGGTAAATTTAAATTTTTGATTAATTGATATGGTAATATCAATGTGATGATTTTGGATTTTAAATAAACTAATTAAATATTCAGTTTGCCTGATTATCTCTTTTCCCGGCAAGCAGATACATCACCGCCATCCTGACGGCCACCCCGTTTTCCACCTGGTCTAAGATGATGGAGTGGGGGCCGTCGGCCACTTCTGAAGTAATTTCCACACCGCGGTTGATGGGGCCCGGATGCATGATGATGATTTTTTTTCTTAATCGGTTCAGGATTTCCCCGTTCAGTCCGTAGAGCATGGTATATTCACGCAAACTGGGAAAATATTTAATGTCCTGCCTTTCCAGTTGTATGCGCAGCATGTTGGCCACGTCGCACCATTCCAGGGTTTCGGTTAAATGATGGCTCACCTGTACTCCCAGTTCGGAAATGTGTTTTGGAATTAGCGTCGGCGGCCCGCAAACCCTCACGTTTGCTCCCAGTTTTTTAAGGCAAAAAATATTGCTCAGCGCAACCCTGCTGTGCAGTATATCCCCCACAATGGCCACATTCAATCCTTTCAGTTCACCGGTTTTTTCTTTAATGGAATAGGCATCAAGAAGCGCCTGGGTGGGATGTTCGTGTGCCCCGTCGCCGGCGTTGATGACAGGAACGCCAACGTGCCTGCTGAGAAAAACACATGCTCCGGGGCTGCTGTGGCGCATCACCACCATATCCACTTTCATGGCCAGGATGTTTTTCACGGTGTCCACCAGTGTTTCCCCTTTTTTCACCGAAGAAGTGGAAGCAGAAAAATTGATTACATCGGCCCCGAGCCGCTTTTGGGCCAGTTCAAATGAAACGCGCGTGCGTGTGGAATTTTCAAAAAATAAGTTGGCAATCGTTAAATCGCGTAAGGAAGGAACTTTTTTTATCGGCCGCTGTAATACTTCTTTAAAATGTGTGGCTGTTTTTAAAATTTCTTCGATATCGGATACCAGTAAATCTTTAATCCCGATTAAATTCGATACGCTTAACAACGACATTTAAAGCATAAAAATAAAGGCATTAAAAATATAACGGGAATAATCTTTGAAATTTTTATTAACGGACAATAGTGTCCTAAACGTTTTTTAGAAGATAAAAAATGCTTGATAATCAATGCATTTCAACAGCAAAAGTAACATTTTAAAAAAGTATCCCCTGCGACAGATTGATATTAGGCGGAGGTTTTCCCTCATCAAAAGGATTGTCGAGCCAATGTTGTAATTCAATTTTCACAAATAGGTTTAATCGGATAAAAGCTACCAGGTTGGATAAATGCCAGTTGTATTTGGATAGGGCTTTAAGGGCTTTTAGGATAAGAATAGTGATCATGGCGGTCCAGATTTGAATCAGTACGGCATTTTCGGAGGTTCCGATGAAGGATTTAATATGTAACAACTGTTTCACTTCCCGAAAGAAAATCTCCACCTGCCAACGGGATTTGTAGAGTTGGGCAATAGTACTGGCTGCCCATTTCATTTGATTGGTAATAAGTTCAATTTTTTGTTGGTTCACCTCATCCCAACCCACTACCCGCCTCAGTGGTTTAGGATACTTTTCTTTAGACGCTTCGTGCTTGAGAACAATGATTTGGTCAATTAACAAATGCTGGTGTCGCTTTTCGGGCAGATCTAATTC
>JAOAHO010000074.1 GCA_026415195.1 Bacteroidia bacterium
ATCCGGTTCCTGCTGCCGGAGAGTACGGTTGTACGGTATAGCCTTTATATAAATACCCTTTTTGATACAGCTTTTTGATTAACCACCAAACACTTTCAATATATTTGTTATCATACGTAATGTAAGGATTCTCCATGTCCACCCAATAACCCATGGCCAGGGTTAATTCCTCCCACTTATGGGTGTATTTCATTACTTCTTTCCTGCACTCCTTGTTATAATCTTCAACGCTTATATATTTAGGGCTTTTCTTATTGCCGATGTCTTCCTTGGTTATTCCTAGGGTTTTTTCCACGCTCAGTTCCACCGGCAGTCCATGAGTGTCCCAGCCAGCTTTGCGTTCCACTCTGAATCCCTTGAGGGTTTTGAAGCGGCAGAAGATATCTTTAATAGTTCTGGCCATTACGTGGTGAATTCCGGGCAGGCCGTTGGCACTAGGCGGCCCTTCATAAAAAACCCAGGATTTATCGGGGGGCCTGCTATCAATGGACTTCCTGAAAATGCCGTTTGATTTCCAAAAATCCGCAATGTCACTTGCAATTTGTATGAAATCGAGTTTTTTGTATTCAGGATATTTGTTCACTTTTGCAAAAACGGACGCCGAATTTACGAAATTTTGTTTAAGTCGGAATTATTATTAACTTTGTTAAAAATCCGTAACAAATGAGAACGCTTGGTTATTTTTCTCTTTTTCTTTTTTTATTGATACGGTTCCATTGTCAAATTCACTATTGGGGCGGCGGATTTTCGTTGGGCTCCAACCCTTACCATTTCACCGGAGGAGACGTCATGGCTCATTCCGTGTTTCGAATGAAAAATTTTGCTTCGTGTTCATTTTTTCTATCTGCCAGACATGATATTAATGCCCGTTGGGCCATCATGGGATCGCTGGAGCTAAGAAATGCAGGTTTTGAATATATTTTAACGCCACAGGAATATTCATTGTTAAATTATAAACAACATCAAAGCGTTCGGCAAGAGATCGTTATCCTTCAGGCATCTTTTATGGGAATGTATAAAACCAATTTGGATTGTAAAAACAAACGTTGGTTTTTCGGTTTTGGAATTGTGCCTGCCGTATCGGGTGGAGCCACGCTTCGGTATTCTGCTGAGTCTGTTTCATCAGGGGGGGCGGGATATTATGAATTTGATGCATGTTTTAACCCGTTTTGGTTTTGCTTCGGAAAATGGATGATGGGAAGGGAAAAAATTTTCAAAAACGGGCATTTGTTTCAATGGGGCTTAGAACACCTGTTCCTGGAACAGAATGTGGGAACGACTTTAGTAAAGTATACCATTTCGGGTAATACATATACACATGTATTTAATAACTATGGAAAGTATACGGGATTGTTTTTCCGATATATGTTTAATGTCCGCTCATCAAAACTTTCTGCCCCTCATGCAAAAAACAATTAATAGGATCCTTTTTTTTATTTTCATAATTTTTTTTGTTTCATGCAGCAAAGTTCATTATTATTTATTCAGGGCAAACCTTGCCCTGGAAAACACAAAAACTGATAAGGCTGAATATTGGTATAAAAAGGCCCTAAAAGTAGATTCTCTGAACTTCAGGGCAAATTGTGAATATGGATTGATGTTGGGAGAATGGATGAACCTGCACGACAAGGCCTTGCCCTATCTGGAAAATGCATATAAAAAAATGCCAAAAGACACCAATTGGAATTTAATGCACGGTTTGGCTAAGGCCTATCAACATAATGAACGGTATCAGGATGCATTAAAAATTCTATCTTACATGACTGACATGAAAACTTGGGATGGAGAAGATAAAAACGAATTAATCCTGGATATACAAAAAAGGAAATCGGATTGCGAATGGGCTTTGTTAAATTCCAAGGATGTTTCTCAGGTGTTCATAACCACCAACTTGGGCAGTAAAATTAATTCAGACAAACCGGAATATGTACCCCTCATGGCCTCCAACGGTGAACTGTTTTTTACCTCGAAGCGAAAGGATGCTGATAGAGAAAGGTTTTCACTTTTGGACGGAAAATATTTTGAAGCCATTTACTATAATGATCCAAAAACAGGCCAAATCAACCGTTATGTGATACCCGAAAACCATCGAAAAAAATTGAAAAGAAACAGGTACCATGAATCCCTGGTTTCTTACAGCAATAACAAAAAAGTTTATTTTTATTTCAGCAAGGGAGAATTATTTGAAGTGCACGCCGATTCGTTAAAGTATAAAAACCCGCGAAAAATGTCCAAGAACATTAATTTTGAATATTATCACAATCATGCCTTTTTGACATCCGACGGAAAAACGCTCTTTTTCACATCAGATGCTGAGGGTGGTGAAGGTGGGCTGGATATTTATGTGTCCGAAAAACAACCCAACGGAACATGGGGAAAGGCCGTGAACCTTGGCAAAGACATTAACACTCCTTTTGATGAAGATGCGCCCTTTTTTGATGAAAAAAATCAAATTTTATATTTCTCATCCAAAGGGCATCCCGGGTTTGGTTTTTATGATGTGTATGCTTCCCAAAAACAAGACGGAAAATTTCTGCCCCCAATTAATCTTGGAAAGCCCTTAAACTCCGGCGGAAATGATATTTTCTATACGCTTACCCCTTATGATTTTGCCCTTCATTCTTCATCCAGAACGGGCGGATTCGGGGATATGGATATATACAAAGTCTGGAACACTCTTGATTGGGAAAAACGCCCTTGCCGGAAAATCAACCTGTCTTACGCGGAAAGAAAGATTGATGAAAAAACCTATGCTTTTGAAATACAAAGCCCTGAAAAAATTTTAAAATCGGTGTGGGAATCCAACGTTGTTATAAAGGAACAATTTCCCGATAAAGTTACTATAGAGTTATCTTCTCCTTCCGATAACATTAAAATCCGATGGAAGGGACTAATTATTCCTGACAGCGCACATTATCTGTCTCCCTACTGCATTGATATCGAGCGTGCCGGAGAAGCTATTACCTTGGCTCCCCCGCTTCCTTTGCCGAAAGACAATGAGTTGTCGGGAAATGCATGGATAAGTGGCCCCGATTTGGAAAAACTTTCCGGTATTACCAATCCTAACATATATTTTGGCTTCGATTCTTACAGGGTGCCTGCTGAGGAAAAACAGAAAATTCAGCACATGGCTAAGTGGATTATTAATTATGGTTACCAAATCAGTATTGAAGCCTTTGCAGATGATCGCGGAAGCGACAATTATAATATTTTGTTGTCCCAAAAAAGAGCACAAAGCATTAAAGAACTTCTAATTAAATTCGGGGTTCCTGCCAATGACATCATTGATGCCTCAGGTAAAGGTAAATATCCAACCAAAGAAATTCGTTACGTTGAACAACGTGTCGGCGCCATCAAAATCAGAAAAAAATAATAATAAACTTTTTTATTTGTTGTTTTTTCTTTCTCTGCTTGTGTCCTCTTTAAAGGGACAGGAAGACACAATGCATTACAATTCCTTTAATGACTTGCTGCCAGGAAAACGCTATGAAATCAAAACGGTGTATAATTCTACCTATCAGCTTGTTTTAAAAAGTATCAATAAAAATTATCTTGTTTTCTACCTTAACAACGATACCGACACTCTACGAATTCATAAAAAAGAAGTTTTAAAAATTGTACCAGCCACAAGTCCTGTAAAGAATCGCCTTGTTCAACGCCGGCCATATTATTCCATCACCCATGTGTTTACGGAAAATGCCCTGGGTATGGATAGCGTCTCTGTATTAGGTTATCACTGGCATTACGGATTGCTCAATGATTATCATATCAAAATCAATTCTTCATGGAGCGTTCACTCTTACGTGTTGGTGATTTTGCCAATGTCTGTAGGAGTTCGATATGGAAAAAAATTATTCGACAAACATCATATTGGTTTTAATTTCAATGTCTTTCATTTTCGTGATTCATCTGAACGCATTATTTTTCCTGCTTTGGGTAATTTAAGTTTTCGATATACTTATGGAAATCTTTCTCATCACTTTTCAGTCGGTGCGCTTTGTTTTTATTTTAACAGAGAATTTCTGGCTTTGTTTAAGAGAAGTTCTTTGAATACTTCTTATACTTTTAAGCTTAATCCGGGTTTATATGCAGGAGCCACAGAACGCATACACCACAGATGGGTTCTAAATTTTGAATCTCTTTATTTTCTGGATTCGTGGGGATATTTAAGTGTGGGGGTTCGGTATATCATGAAAAGGAATCATGTCATTCAACTTGCTTTCGTGGGTTTTTATCAATCAGTAATTCAAGTACAATCTGCCGGTTCATTAAGAAGCAATCCTTTTGTAATCTTACCCTATTTATCCTATTCTTTTTTTCCCTTCCGATAATGGCCCGCCTATCCGTCAACATCAACAAAATCGCACTTTTGCGAAATTCCAGAGGGAAAAACCTTCCCGAAGTTCTGGCTTTTGCCAAAGACATTGAGGGTTTTGGGGCACAAGGCATTACGGTTCATCCCCGACCCGATGAGCGACATATCAGGTATGACGATGTCCGTAATCTTAAAAAAATACTCCAGACGGAATTGAATGTGGAAGGCAACCCCAAGGAATCAAAATTTGTTGATTTGATTTGCGAAGTGTTACCGCATCAGGTGACCCTGGTGCCCGACACGAGGAACCAGCTGACTTCTGACCACGGTTGGGATACCGTAAAAGAAAAGTCTTTTTTAAAGGAAATCATTGCTCTTTTCAAATCAAAAAATATTCGGGTTTCTGTTTTTGTCGATCCGGATGTAAAAATGTTGGAAGGAGCCAAGGCATGCGGAGCCGACAGGGCAGAGTTGTATACGGAAAGATATGCCCATCTTTATCCATCGGGGCCTGAAAAGGCAATTGAACCTTATGTCAGGGCGGCAAATGTCGCCCATGAAATAGGGTTGGAATTGAATGCGGGGCATGATTTAAATTTGAAAAACCTTCGGTATTTCATTCAAAAAATACCCTTTATTAAAGAGGTCTCCATTGGGCACGCTTTGATATCAGATGCCTTATATTTCGGAATGGAAAACACCGTTCGTATGTATCTTTGGGAAATTCACCAGGCTTTGAACCACGAAAAAAAATGATTCTATTCCACAGAAGCTACGGATCCGGACACCCTGTCCTCATTTTTCACGGATTATTTGGACAATCCGACAATTGGACCACCATAGCGCGCCAACTGGCGGAAGAAGGTTATCTTGCCATCACGGTCGATTTACGCAACCACGGCCTTTCCCCCCACCATCCCGATTTTGATTATCCCTCTATGGCTCACGATATTCACGACACCATGCTGTCTTTGGGAATATCTTCTCCAGTTCTGATAGGGCACAGTATGGGAGCCAAAGCCGTGATGTTTTACGACCATTTATTTCCGGGTTCCGCAAAAGGTGTTATTGTGGTCGATATGGCGATGCGAAAATATGAGGGACATCATCATTCGGTGCTGGAAGGATTAAATGCCATCGATTTGGATCATATTAAAACACGAAACGAGGCAGATCTTCAACTCTCAAAATACATAAAAGAATTGCCTGTACGCCAGTTCCTCCTTAAAAACCTTCATCGTTCTGAAGAAAGCCCTGAAAAATTAGCCTGGAGGTTTAATTTAAAGGTGATTACGGAAAAATATTACCATATTCTTCAGTCAGTTCCAAAATATGCTTCACAAACGCCGGTTTCATTGATTTATGGTAAACATTCAGGATATATTACTAATGAAGATATTTCGGATTTCAAACAAACATATTCGGCTTTTGAACATCATGAAATAAAAGATTGCGGGCACTGGGTACACGCTGAAAAACCCAGAGAGTTTTTAGAAGCCTCTCTTTCTTTTTTGAGAAAAATTTTTTCATGAAACAAATTATCATCAAAAAAAATAAAGCAGATTTTTTAACCAGAAAGCATCCCTGGATCTATTCGGGTGCCGTACATAAATTGCCGGATGGTCTAATGTACGGAGAAATGGTCAACCTAACTTCCACCGATGAAAAGGCTTTGGGTTTTGGTTTTTATTTTCCCTCGTCGCTGCAAATAAAAGTTATTTCTTTTTACACTAACTATTATTCGGAAGTTTGGAAAGAAAAAATTCATCATGCTTTGCATTATCGCCTTAATCACCGATTGCCTAATGAAAACACAAATGCATTTCGTTGTTTTTTTGGAGAAGCGGATGGTATTCCGGGCTTAGTTGCCGACTACTACAATGAAGTATTAGTTTTGCATTTTCATCATGCGGGGCTCAACGCCTTTCAGAACAACATCATCGAAGCTTTTCTTTCATGGCCAAATTTGCCTGTTTATGCCATTTGGCTGAAATCGGAAGAATATAATGATTTTGTCTACTTAAAAGACGGGCACACTCCCTCCTGTCCGGTGAATATTAAAGAGTACGGCATGCACTTCCTGGTTGATTATCAAAAAGGACAAAAAACGGGTTTTTTTCTTGATCAGCGGGAAAACAGGCATAAGTTAATGAAATACTCCAAAAATAAAAACGTTCTGAATTTGTTTTCATATACGGGCGCTTTTTCCGTGTATGCTTTAATGGGCGGAGCACGACATGTTGTTTCGGTGGACAGTTCGGAGTGGGCTGTGCTTCAAACCGAAAAAAATCTTGAAGCAAACGGCCTTTCAGACCATGAGGGGGTTTGTAAAAATGTTTTCGATTATCTGAAGACGGAAGAGCGCATCTTTGATATTGTCGTGTGCGATCCGCCCGCTTTTGCCAAAAGCGTCATAAATCGTCATCAGGCGCTGATGGCCTATAAAAGACTGAACCTAATGGCAATGAAAAAAGTAGCCAAAGGGGGATTGCTTTTTACGTTCAGCTGCAGCGGAGTGGTTTCCAGGGATGTTTTTTATCATACTATCGCCTCGGCTTGCTACGAGGATGGTGACGATTGGCGTATTTTAGAGATGTTGTTTCCGGGGCCCGATCATCCCATCAGTCCTTATTTCCCTGAGGGCGATTATCTGAAAGGGCTCTTGTTGATGAAAGCAGGCGGATGATGTCTTCTTCCTCGCACCAAAACCGATAGGGCAACAAAGCGTCGGGGCCAGCATAGTCAACACCGATACGCGGTCCATTTTTAATTATACCACGGGGGATGGATATTCCGATGTCATAAAGCAAGATTTTATCACCAATACGCGTACCATTCATTTCTCTGGTTATGGAAAGGCCCTGCGTTACTTTACCCGGCCCTGACATTAATCCTTTTTTCCATTTTTCTGAATTTCTCCTTCTTAATATAGCGCTCCATCCTTCCAATGGATAAACAGCCCTAATCAAAACCGCTTCAGGTTCGCCTTCTTTTGCCACTACAAAATTGAGCAATTCATACATTCCATAACACAAGTACACATACACATGTCCACCGTCCCTGATCATTAC
>JAOAHO010000075.1 GCA_026415195.1 Bacteroidia bacterium
CCACAAGCACCGCCGCAAGGGCAATGCGGGGAATGTTTTTGGAGGGATTTTCCACATACCCTGCAAAATATCCGAATGCATTCCATCCGCTGTAAGTATATAACACATATAACAATGAAACTCCAAATGCAGAAAGGTCTAATTTTTTTGAAAAGAAAAGATTTTGATTATTTGCACTTATATTCATTTTCCCCAGTCCAAAACACATAATAATGAAAACGACGATGATAAAAATTTTAACCAAAGTCAGATAAAACTGGCTTTTTCCACTGACGGAAATGCTTTTTAAATGAATGGCCGTTAAAGCAAATACAATGATGCTGGCCCCAATTTTTTGCGGAAAACCCGGATAAAAATATCCCAAATAGGAGGCGGCCGTCAGGGCTGAAGCCGCGGCAGGTGCCGCAAAGCCCGCTACCAAACTCACCCAAGCGCTGATGTATCCGAACACCGGATGTATCAAAGCAGAAAGGTAAAGAACTTCACCCCCGTTACCGGGCATGGCTGTACCCAATGACGCGTAAATTAATGAACCTAAAAAAGCCACCAAGCCCCCCGCAATCCAAAGCAACATAATCCAACCCACATCATCCATGCTTTGTAATTGAAATCCCAAGGAAGTGAAAATACCCGTACCCACCATACAAGCCAAAGTGAAAGAAATGCTCTGAAAAAAATTCAATTTGTCGCGCATCTTCAGTCAAAAGATTGGGAGGGCTGATTGGCTTTTTGAATAAGTTCAAGATATTGATCGCGGGCCATATCGGCATGAAAAAACATGACCGGATTCACCTTTTCGTCGTTCTTAATGACTTCATAATGCAAATGCGGAGCCGTACTCAAGCCTGTGCTTCCCACATATCCTATCAACTGTCCGCGCTTCACTTTCTGACCCTGCTTACAGGCAAAGCGGCTCAGGTGGCCGTAAAGGGTTTTATAACCGTATCCGTGATCAATCACCACATGATTACCATACCCCTGTGCCAGGTTGTCGGCACGTTCCACAACACCGTTGCCCGTAGCATACACCGGAGTTCCCTGAACGGCCGTCAGGTCTATCCCGGGATGGAATTCCGCGGTTTTGTAAATGGGATGCGTGCGCCAACCGTAACCGCTGAAAACAGCTCTTTTCAGATCATTTTTGTCTAAAGGCAAAATGGCGGGGATGGATTGCAAAAGTTCTTCTTTGTTTTTGGCTAATTCCGTGATTTCCTTCAACGATTTAATTTGTTGTTGTAACCTGACCATCAGGTCTGCCACACGTTCTGAAAGCATATTTAAAATTTCATCTTCATCGCCCCCAGATTGTAACAGGTAGTTTTTATATTTTTCCCTATCGGAGACCGATGGCGGACTTGCTTTTTCTGCTTCAAATAAGGAACGATATACCCACCGGTCGCGCTCTTCAAGTTCATGGAGCACTTTTTCCATTACGTTTATACGGTCGGTAAGAAATTGAATATGATATTCATAATTTTTTAATTTTCTTGTAAGTTTTTTTTGACCCGGACTGGGGAATATATAATCCGACAAATAAATGCTGACTACTGAAAACAGTACTCCGATAAACACATATGACAAAACTTTTAAAATACGTTGGCCAAAACCCACCCTAACCTTTTCATACATCAAGGTTTTAGTATTGAATTTATATTTGGTTTTATCGGCCGTCATGAAATCAGCTTAAATATAACCGTAATATTTTAATATGACCCATTCAGAAACGAACATCACCAAAATCAGGAAAAAGAAAAACTTCAGATGCACCGGGGGCTCCCGTACCTCTTCAACTTCCAAATGGCCAACCTGATGTTTTTCGCTTAACCATTCATCTATGGCTTTTTGATAGTTATGCGCATGATAAAAATTTCCCCCATGACGAGCGGCCAGCAATCGTAGTTCAGGAAAACGCGCCCTCAGATCCGACAATTCAGGCCGGTGTGGTATAACCACAAATACACCAGCGTCTTGATAAACATCTTTGTTTCGAACCGTTTGAACCGAAACGGAATACTTTCCGGGCGGTAATTTACCGACATTTAAACGGTATTTTAAATTTTCAACATTCATCAAATAATCAAAAATTTTTCCAGTTGAATCCTTCAGCGTCAGCTTCACTTCGCCGCTGACATCGGGCTCCAGGTTTTCATTCAAATATTCTGCCGTAAAAATTGCATCCTCAAATTCATTCAGTTTTTTTTCAAATTCCATGTGAAAACGTTTGCGGTGTTGGTCGACTGTTAAAAATTGAAGTGTTTTCAAAATTAAGTCATCAAATGCCTCACTGCTGTTGTACTTTCTTTTTTCAAACATTTTCCATTTCCAAATTCCATCGCACAACACCCAAACACGCTTCAGGCCGGGCTTTTCTTTTTCATAAATCCATAATGGCAGACCGTTTTCCACCGAGTTTACTCTTTGATTAAACAAAACCACTCCCGTTCCTGCCCGATAAATTCCTGCAGGTGCCATGACGGCAGGATAACACTTAAATTTTTCCTTATGATCCTGTGATATCAGAAAATAATCAAATGCTTCATTGATGACGGGTTCCGCATCATAAAACTGCCCCGGTAAAATATTTTGTATTTGCAAGGAATGTCCTTTGAAAGATAATTCAGGACACAAAAACCAAACGGGGATATTCTTGCTGCTAAAAAATTGATAAAGTTCAGAAGTTTTATTTTCTGCTCCGTATATGATGACTGCAGATGGAATTTTGGATATTTCCCTATTCCATTCATCAATTGAAAACATTTTAACGGAATAATCTTTATATTTTGAAATCACTTCCCTGATAGCACCAATGTCAGGCGATACCCTGCCATAAAGAAAAAGCAATAAATGCGATGCATCTTCGGCCATAATGTTGAACCATCGTTGATTGTTTTGTACGTTCCGTTCTTGCTCATCACATATCAATTCCGCTTTATAGGTATGTATACCTCCTAATTTGACGGGCATTTCGAAAGTCAGATTTTCAGAAAACACATCCGAGTTAAAAATAATTTTTTTTTCATAAATCAACGTTCCGCCTTCTCTTACCACGAAGCGGGCTTTTTTTCCCTTCATGTTACGGGAAAATAACTGAACTTCAGCACCTACGCTTTCACCGGGGTTGCATCGTTGAGGTACACGAATATCCCTAATTCCGGCATCAGGGTAAACCGTGGAGTCCCCAATGCCGATGATTTGCAACGACTTAATTCCCGGAAAATTTTCATAAAGAGGGTCGGTTCCGCTGTTCCATATACCATCGGTAACCAACAACACATTACAACCGTTTTCTTCAAAAAGGGTACTGACACGCTCCAGTGCCAATGTGATATCCGTTTTGGGAAAATAGCTACGCATAGCCGTATCGGATGCAACAATCTGATTTCCGAAAAAAAATGTTTTAATATTTTGATTCTGTTTTTCTTTTGTAAAACGTTGCATGATTTTTTGGTACAAATCAAAAACATCAGGATTCGAATTCTTCATCGACTGGGAAAAATCAAAAAGGACAACGTTCTGCCTGCCGACGATTTGGTTTTTAAAAAAAACAAAATAGATTTCAAACAAAAACCAAATCAGGAAAAAGATGCCGACAAATCTCAGAAAAACAAGGATTTTTCTTACATTTTTCGGAATGAAATAAATTTTTTTATTTAACTTACGATAGAAAAAAAAGGCCGATAAAAAACCTACGGCCAGGGAAACAAGCAGGGATGCGGCCGAAAATTGAATTTCAGGCATAAAAATTGAAACATCAGGTTAGCATGCCGCCGCACACGTGCAGGCATTGCCCGGTTATGTAAGCACTCAAATCAGAGGCCAGGAACAAACAAGCATTTGCCACATCTTCGGGGGTTCCTCCCCTTTTCAGAGGGATGGCTTCGCGCCATTGTTTGATGACTTCCTCGGAAAGTTTTCCTGTCATTTCTGTTTCAATGAATCCTGGCGCTATGGCATTACATCGGATATTTTTTGATCCATATTCCAAAGCCACCGATTTGGTAAATCCGATGATGCCTGCTTTGGAGGCAGCATAGTTGGCTTGTCCTGCATTTCCCCTAATGCCCACCACTGAACTCATGTTGATGATGCTTCCCCCTTTGTTCTTCAACATCACTTTAATAGCGGCTTTAGTCAGGTTAAAAACTGATTTCAGATTGGCTCTGATTACCTCATCCCATTGTTCCTCAGTCATTCTCAGCAATAAGGTGTCTTTTGTTATTCCGGCATTATTAATAAGAACATGAAGATTTCCGAAATCCCTGACCACATCATTCACAAGCTTTTCCGAATCGGAAAAATTTCCGGCGTCACTTTTATAGGCCTTGGTCTGAACACCAATCGCACTCAGTTCGCTTTCCACTTCTTTGGCCGATTGTTCCGAACTCACGTAAGTGAAGGCCACATGTGCGCCATGTATTGCAAATACTTTTGCAATACCACGACCAATGCCTCGGCTACCTCCCGTTATCAAGACTACTTTATCGGTAAGTAATTTTTGCATAAATGGAATTTGACCCAAATTTAAACCCAAATTATGGATTGGAAACTTCCATTATTTTATGATATCAGATGATTTATGATTTACTATGGCATTTGTTGAATTTTCTTAATTAAAATATTGTGACATTTTATTTGTGTGTCCCCGCCGCCGGCAAGCCGGCGGCGGGGACAGGTTGCTTCGGGCTTCGCTACCACTTCAACATGGCGTGTATGCAGTTCGCTTTGCTCGCCACACCCCACCGGTGCGCTGCCCCCCTTCACATCCCTCTCGCAAAATTGATTTACCAGCGTACTGTTTATTTTATTATAATACTTCGCTATTCAAAACACAATTAGTAATATTTTTTACTTTCACATTTTTTAACAATTTTAAAATATGAACAATAAAACAAGTTTAACAAATTCAATACTTTGGCATAATAATTATTAAATTAGGTTAAAAAATATTACCATGAAAAAATTATCAATCTTCATCATTCTTTTTGCCTTAGCTTCATTAAAACTGCAATCCCAGGAGAATCGTTATCATAATTATGGCGACTCATTAGCCGGATTTGATGAAAACAGCGCCAAGCAAGCGGCATTTCAAAACGGTTGTTTTGGTAAAGAATTCAATGTTTTTATGGAGTTTGCCAAAAGGAATTATATCAAAGCGAAATACAATTTAAAATCCAAACCGGCCATAAAAGAAAGTTGGCCAAGCATCGGGAATTATTCACATTTTTCCGTTAATGTCAAAACCATGCAAGCCCCCTGTGTGAATGAAGATTTTGAAGCTTCACCTGCTGGACCTGCAAACTCACCCAATGCTGTATTAGGTTGGACATTGAGCAGCGGTACTAATTGGGGAACCGGAATGTCATGTACTCAACAAAGTTGTTGTCCTAACAGTGCTCCATTAGCAACCGTTATTCAAGGGCCGTACATTGATCCTTATATCGGGGCGTCTTATCCCATCGTTTCACAATTTGGAAATATGGGACCGGTTCCAAGCGGTAATAAATTCCTCAGAATTAATGATGATTTGGCGGGTGGTAAAGCTCAACGTCTTAGACAAACTTTTCCCGTGAATTCAAATAATGCCCTTTTCAAATTGGCTTTTATTGCTGTAGTGGAAGACGGTACTCACTCTTGTTGCGACCAACCCGGTTTCACTATCAAAATATATAATTTAGGATCCAGCCCTTCAAATCCTAATCCCACTCTTATTACCTGTCCTCAATTCTCGGTAACCACGCCCGGTACAGCATGTAATACCACTGTTTCGGGGTTGAGTTTTATAACTTGTCCTAATAATTCATGGTGGAAATACAATCAATGGAAGCACGTCTCATTAGATTTAACGCCTTATATCGGTAACAACATCATGGTTGAAGTTACCGTTTTGGATTGCGTTTACGGAGGGCATGGTGCTTACATGTACCTGGACTGCGAATGCGGTCCGATGGATATTACCGGAACCGGAAACAATTCCCCCGCCGGAACTCCAAGTATCAACCTTCCCACCTGCGGTGCCAATGGGGCTACCATCACCGCCCCTTCCGGACTCGGACCTTATCAATGGTGGGGCCCTGGGCTTCCCGGTTCACTATCCATTCCTTCTTTCACTCACCAAACAATCATTACTAATGCAACAGGACAAGTAACCCTGCAAATGAATCCGACTGGCGCGTGTACTCCTATTGTTAAAGTTATAAATGTAACCATTACCCCAGCACCTAATCTTCAACTTACTACTCAACAACCCAATTGTTCCAGTTCCCTAACGGCCATTAACGGTACGCTTACCGTCGGGCCAACTCCTATGACGGCTACCGTCTCCGGACCTACCGGCACCCTGCTGCCCAATGTTACGGGTAATAATCTCACCGTTAACACAACCACCTCCGGACCAGGTGTTTATACCATTACCATTAAAGACAACCTGGGTTGTCTAATCACTCAGACCGCACTGATCAATCCCCCTCCCTCTCCTGTAACTTTTAGTGTCGGAGCTCCGGGTAATGATTATACCCTTACCTGTCTTAACTCTCCCATTACTGTTACTGCCGCCACTCAAAGTACCGCCGCTCATAACTACACCTGGACCTCCGCCAGCGGCACACTCACAGGTCAATCCGTAAATATTACACAACCCGGGGTCTGGACTGTATTGGGACAAAATGCCGTATCCGGCTGTAGTGCCACCGTCACCTTTACAATCGGCCAGAACTTCTCCGCCCCCACCGTCGCCGTCAATCCTACCATCGTAACTGTAAATTGTAATACTGCCAGCCCTGCTACCTTTACCGGTACCAGTAACCAAGGGCCTAATGTGACTACTCAGTGGTATTTCCTTAACGGAGGTACCCTCGTACCGGTGGGTGTTCCCCAAGGCACCATCAACATCTATACCCTCGGTTCTCCAGGTACCTATGTCTTTACCTCTACCAATAACCTCACCGGTTGCAGTTCCTCCTTCACCGTCCAAGCCAATACCTCCATCGGTATGCCTCAGTTCACCGTCACCAGCCCCACTAATTTTACCATCGGCTGCGCCAGTACCAGTGTTACTTCCATGCAAGTTACCAGTGTTATAACCAGTCCCACCA
>JAOAHO010000076.1 GCA_026415195.1 Bacteroidia bacterium
AATTTTTCTATTCCTAAATCTAAATTATTTGTTAGTCCAGATCCAGTTAATGCCAAACTGAAGGTCATCCAACCGTTTGAGGATATTTTAACTTGTGTGTAATTAACACAATTATACTGAAAGGTAAAACCAATATTGATGGCTGCAGAAAGGGATTCATCTACGCCAGAAGCATGAACAGTAGTGGCGCCGGCCAGGGGGGTATAGGCACCGCTTAATGCCGAAAATGTATAGGGCATTTGAGCATAAAACCTTTGAAGGTGAATTATTAAAAAAAGTAGAAATAAGATTTTTTTCATTTTATTTTAATTTTTTCAATGGTCGCCTGAGGATGATAATATTTATTAAAAATTTGCCAAGCGTGTTCATGGCTTTTCAATTCGTAGGTATGATTATTTAAAACCGGATAAAATAATTTAATCAATTCATCGGCATGGCTGAATTTTTTTTGTCCTTCGCGTAATTTAATGGTGATGATATTGGTATTCGGGGAGTATATTATTTCTTCTATTTCATTGAACCCGCTGAGGGCTGAATTTAATGAAGCTATTTCATCGGAGTTTAAAAATCCGTTCGTGATTTCAAAAGCCAAAACGGGAGGCACGGAAATTTTATTATTTAAATCGCCTTGGGAATAAGCATAGGCCAAAAAAAGTAAACAAAAAATAAACCTCATAAATGCAAATCTAATAAAAAAATATTCAGTTACAAATACTTTTACTCATTTATAAAAAATATATGAACATACAAACTAATAGTGTTTTATGTATGTTTTATAAAAAAATCCACTAATAACTTATAATCTGGAACAATTTGATCATCCATGGTTCTTTCGTGAAAAACCACGCAGGCCACCCCTTTTTCCTGTTTGATAGTATTTAAAACATTTTTCATATTAAATATTGCATCATTCGTCTTTAATTTGCTATAAATAAAGTAGTTCCCGTCCATCAGGCAGAACGGAATCAGCCAAAGTCCTTCGGGCTTGTTTTTATGAAAGTTGAAATAGGGGAACGGGCTCCATGTTCCTGCCCGGAATCCCTGTTTTTCGGCAAAGCCCATGCTAAAATCAGCTTTTATGCGATATTTTAATAAGTGTTCGGGAGTGCTTTTGATTTCAAAACGAAGGTAATGATGTCGAGTAACAAATGAATAATTTCCAGCATGAGCCTCAAGTTCATGGAATTCTTTTAGGTACAGTTCAGGTTCATCTGTTGCTTCATAGGACGGATGCAACCCGGGAGGAATCGTTGAATGTTTTAAAAGTGTGGCAAATAAATGTTTGCGATGAATATTTCCTTTTTGTAAAAACCGGTTATAGGGCTTACGGTCGGAAGTCAGAACGAAGTACATCAGTTGGATTTGATGTTCCAAACATTTTTTATGGAGCATTTCATATACATCAAAAGGATCATTTTTCAACCCTGATATCACTCTTATCCTTTCGGCAATCATCTTGAATTTGCCTTGCAGTAAATCTTTTCCTGTAGCACCAATGGTACGTAACCAACCTTTTCCCAGATAGGCATATCCGTTATCAATGTCCAACGTCAGAAACTTCGAGAATTTTGGATGGAGCATTTTATGTATATTCAGCCCGGACTCTTTTAAAATTTCCCTGAATTTATTGATCGCGATATTCACAATGGGGTATTCAAGTAAACCCTTTTTTTGCAGCAACGAATGCCGTGCTTCAAAGCGCCCGTGCCCGTCGCGTTCGGTACAGGCCCATTCTTCGTATCGGGAAATATGATAAAATATAAATGAAAAAAAATCCTTTTGAACGATATCCGTAAAATCAGGAAAATACACATAATCTTCCACTGTTTTTTCCGGAACTTTTGTTTGGTTAAGCCATCCGTCTTTTTTAATAAAAATGCTATTATTCAATGCTTTATATTCGGCATATTCCAGAACTAACGCTTCTCTGTGATAATTCTTATAATCATTCTCGTATTGTTCGTAATCGATGAGCTTAAAAGGTATTCCCAAATGTTGATGAAAAATAAATCGGCAAACATAATCCAACCTTGGGTTTTGGGGCTCATCAGTAACTATATGAATGGTTTGGTTTTCATATTCATGATAATGCATCAATGGCTTAAAATATATGTCGTCAAGCGGCTGAGGCAGGTTGACTTCGAAAGGTTCAAATCCTTTAATTTCTTTGTTCATTGATAAAAAAGCGTGGCCTGATGTAATATTATTTGGGTATGGCAAAGGTAATCACCATTCGGGCTTTTTTATTTGATGTATGGCCGCCCAGCACTATATTTTTTATATCATGGTCGCGTATGGATGTAAAGGCACGTTCCGGATTGGCTATCACCAGCCAGAATCCGTGGTTTTTTCTTTTTCCGTCAACAATTTGCTGAATTTCACGGGGAATGTTAAATACATATTTTCCTTCACTTGAAATAAAATCCCCTCCGTACCGCACAAAATCAAAACTCGACATTTGGTCGGCGGTGAATTTTTCCCTGCCCAACGAGTCGGATGCCAGTAATGCCAACTTCAAAGGTGCAGGGGAGGTGTTCGGATTTTTATTTTGGTCAATATAAACACTGAGTTCAGCTCTTGAAATCAATATTTTTCCAAATTTTTTCAGGTTTTCCAGGTGGGGGACATAGATGCGGATACGGGTGCCGTTCATACCTTTAAGGAACCAATGATTTGCACCAAAAGCCGTATCCCCTTGCAATTGTTTTTGTAATTGTAAGTCCGATGACATGAAGGGGTTATATTCTACTTCATTCACGCGCTTGGCATTGCGTCCGTCAAACGTAAAAGTAAAAGTTTGCACTTCCTTTAATGGATTATTTCCATTGGGCTTATAATATAATACCATGCCCGTACCGGGATGATTTAGGTTAAAACTTGCAATATGGCCCTGCAGGGTAGTAGGATTCAGATTCGAATTTTTACATGTGATATAAAAACCTTTGTAGGTACTTTGTAATGCTTCGGAATTCACAAGAGCAGAAGTATTGGTAAGTATGGAATTGGCAAAAGCATAATCAATGGGAATACGAATGCCTTGCTTGTTGCCAATCGTGGTAAACGTTCCGGTGTAGGTTCCGATTTTTACGTTTGAGGACAAACTGTAGTTTTTGGTAGAATAATACCCGTTGACGGCTAAAGGTTGCTGAAGCAGATAAACATCGTATTGCAGTGGTTTGGTGATGTCGCCGGTGAAATCGGGTGAATTAACCGTAAGCAGCAATTCGGCATGAACCAGATAGGGATCGGGACCGAACTGAACATTGGTAATATCGTTAGGAATACTGAAATTGGTCAGTATGGAAGCGTCTGTACGTCCGAATACGGCATCCTGATGTGAACCAAGAAATTTTATCGGGGAATTTGAACTGAAAACCGTGTCTATACGTTTGGTATAACCAAATATTGAGAATGTATCAGTGTAGTGTATATTATACCCTCCAAGAATATCACTGTAATCTCCTTTCAAAGGTTTGTCTCCATCTTTTTTACAGGATAAAAAAATGAAAACAAATATAAAAATAAAAATTTTTTTAAAACGAATAAAAGCTGTGAACATGGTAAATATAGAAGGTAGTGTAATGTTTAATCCACTACCGATTCCTCTTCCACCAATTGATTCATAAAATCATTCAGGGCCTGAGGCAATTCCAGATCGTTCTTGAAGGGCAGCACGGGTAAACCGGATTTTTTAATGTATTTTTCCACATCCGGCGAAAGTTTTTCCGAACCATACACAATGGCATCTGAGTAATCAATGGCCGTTTTGGTGAGGTTCAACAATGTGGGTTCTTCAGCAAGATGTTTGTAATCTTTTTTGTTAAATCCGTCGAATTCAAATTTTTCGAAAATTTTTTTGCTTAAGGTTTTCGGGCCCCCTTCATTTTCAAACAGGGTAAAGATGTATTTGGCATCAGTGAACATGGGGTCGTCGTCGTAAAACTTTTTTAGGTACATCGGCACCAGCATGCTGAACCAACCCACGCAATGAACGATGTCGGGCTTCCACCCCAGTTTTTTGATCGTTTCGGCCACTCCGCGTGCAAAGAAAATGGCTCGTTCGTCATTATCATTGAAAAATTTTCCGGTTTCTTTATCTTTGAACAATGCTTTACGGGAAAACAAGACGTCATTTTCAATAAAATATACCTGCATGCGTGCCGATGGCAAACTGGCCACTTTGATGATTAAGGGGTAGTCCACATCGTTAATGACGATTTTTAGCCCCGAAAGTCGAATGACTTCATGCAATTGATGCCGTCTTTCATTAATGCAGCCAAAGCGTGGCATGAATATCCTGACTTCGTTATTGCCTTCCACGGCGATGGAAGGATATTTTCTGTTCAGGATACTGATGGGATTTTCTTCAACGTAGGGGATAATTTCCTGAAAAACGTAAAGAACTTTTCTTTTTTGGTTTAATAGCATATCAAAAAACTTTACAAAAGTATAAAAAAAATCTCACATATAACCAAAGATTAGGTAGATTTGGATGTTGTGAAAATATATAAAAAGGCAAAAGAGATAATTGAATATCTTGATTTTCAACGAGTTAAAAATACCCTAGGTTTTGTACCTACTATGGGTGCCCTACATGATGGTCATTTGAGTTTGATATCTGAAAGCATTTCCGAAAACGATCTGACCATATGCAGTATTTTCGTAAACCCTACCCAATTTAATCAGAAAGAGGATTTTGAAAAATATCCTCGCATGGTAGAGAAAGATTTGGAATTGTTGAAAAAGATAAAATGTGATGTTGTATTTCTGCCCGAGCTTGAGGAAATTTATCCGGGCGGAGCGGATGAACATAAGATAGATTTAGATTTAGGGCATTTGGGTAAAATATTGGAAGCTGTCCATAGGCCAGGGCATTTTGAAGGAGTGGTTCAGGTGGTTTATCGTTTGTTCGATTTGATTCAGCCTCATGTAGCTTATTTCGGAAAAAAAGATTATCAGCAATGTAAGGTAATTGAACTTTTGGCCAAAACACATTTTCCTGAAATTGAAATCGTGACGATGCCAACCCTTCGCGAACCTTCAGGATTGGCCTTGAGTTCACGAAATGAGCGTTTAAGCAACAATGGAAAGCAAAAAGCATTAGCCATTTTCAATGCATTGACCGAGGCAAGGCAAAGATTCTTGAATAAGGATCCTATTGATAGGATCAAATTTGATACAAAGGAAAAATATTTTGATATGGCTGGTTTAAACTGTGAGTATTTTGAAATTTGCAGTCAAAACGATTTATTGCCCTTGAGCAACCATGAAGCTAATGCCGTTATCCTCACTGCCGTTTGGGTGGACGGAGTAAGGTTAATTGACAATATGGAGGTTTGATTTGCGGAATAGCCTTACTTTATATGCCTGGTAATTTCCTCCGACATTGGATTCACTCCGCTTTTGAAAAAGGCCATGGGAATTCCTTTTTCGTCGAACAAAAATTTGCAGAAATTCCAGCCTGGCACTTCCGATAAAACACCGTTTTTATTTTTGTCCGACAGCCAGGCATAAATGGGGTGGACTTTCTCGCCTTTGACGTTAACTTTTTCGGTCAAGGCAAACGTCACTCCATAGTTTTTTGTGCAAAAATTTTTTATTTCTTCATGACTACCCGGTTCCTGTCCACCGAATTGATTACACGGCACTCCCACCACAACGAGCTTATCGGAATATTGTTTGTGTAATTTTTCCAGATCCGCATATTGCGGGGTGTATCCGCAATAACTGGCCACATTCACCAGCAAGATTTTTTTTCCTTTGAAATCGGAAAATTTCAAAACTTTCCCATCCAGGGTTTTAATTTCAAATTCATGTATGGTTTTTTGCGCCATGGCATTATGATGAATTAAAAAGATTAAAACGAATAAAAGTACTGTTATCTTCATGTCATTTATAACAATTTATGATTTTGAAGGTTTAAAGAATTTTTTTAGATATAAATTTTCTTTATTTCGCATAATTTGCTTTTCTTTTTTGGTTTTGTCTTTGTATCCGCACAGGTGCAAAATTCCATGAACCATAACCCGATGCAGTTCTTCTTTGAATGTGGTGCCGAATTTTTCGGAATTTTCTTTTACAAGGGCAGGGCATATAAATATTTCTGCAGACAATTTTTTCCCTTCCGTATAACCGAATGTTAGGATATCGGTGTGGGTGTCGTGACCCAAAAAACGAATATTGAGTTCCAATAATTTCTTTTCGTCAACAAAATAATAATGAATTTGGTCGGAATATTTTTTTTCTTTTTTAATTACGTACTCCAGCCAGGCTTTGGATTTTTTGCTTCCTTTGACTTTGAAAGGGACAGAGACGTAATGAAAGAAAATCATGGAATGGGGATTGAGTCTATAAAAAACTGCGGGTATCGGCCTCCTTTATGATGGGAATAAATTTTCAGGGCATCGCGTAAAAAATCCTGCAGTAGTCCTTTGCACTTCACATATTCTTCTTTAAGTTTTTGGTTGTAATCCGAAAAAGCTTTCAAATCGCTTATTTCATTCATTACAATCCGGCGTCCGGCTTCAGAAAAAATTATTCCTGAAGCTATGTCCTTTTTAAGATTTCCAAGGTTTTTGAGTTTCATCAAAGCAAAATATTTGTTTTTTTTAAAAAGAAAATAATTTTTTTCGTAGCATTGATGGGCGGCAAAGAAGTTTTCCATTGTTTGCACTTCTTCCGTGGTCAGGGTGTCGGATTTCAGAGCCAAAATGAGTTGTGACATGATTTGCTTATATCCTATTGATTTAATGTAATCGAAAGAGTCGGGCTTTAACACGATGGATGAGGCATTTACGTTCCAAATGGAGAGGAGCGAGTCGGTTTGATTGATGAGTTTGGCCTTTTCATCGGTTTCCTGATGGCATGATGCACACCAAAACCCAACCAAAATCAAAATCAAACCGGTTTTCATTTTTTAATCATGTAGGTTTTGAGGTAGGGTACCAGGCATTGGGGAATTTTGATACCTTCCGGGGTTTGGTTGTTTTCCAGCAGGCATGCCA
>JAOAHO010000077.1 GCA_026415195.1 Bacteroidia bacterium
CCAGCAGGCATGCCACAATTCTCGGTAATGCCAGTGCGCTGCCGTTCAGAGTGTGCACATAACGGTTTTTTCCCGTGGCATCCTTAAAACGGCATTGCATACGCACGGCCTGGTAACTTTCAAAATTCGATATTGAACTCACTTCCAGCCAGCGCTCCTGGGCCCCGCTCCACACTTCCATGTCATACGTCATGGCGCTGGCAAAGCCCATATCACCCCCGCAAAGCAATACCGTCCGAAAATGTAATTCCAGTTTTTTCAACAGGCCTGCAACGTATTCACGCATTTCTTCCAGCACTTCATAACTTTTTTCGGGATGCACAATCTGAACAATTTCCACTTTATCAAATTGATGCAACCGGTTCAGCCCCCTGACATCTTTTCCGTGGCTCCCTGCTTCCCTTCTGAAGCAAGGTGTATATCCGCAGTTTTTAATAGGCAATTCGCTTTCTTTCAGCAGGTTGTTCCTGTAAAGGTTGGTGATGGGAACTTCGGCCGTTGGGATGAGGTATAATTCATCCAAATTAACGTAATACATCTGGCCATCCTTATCGGGAAGTTGTCCGGTGCCAAATCCGCTGTCGGCATTCACCAGTATGGGAGGTTGGATTTCAATATATCCGGCTTTTTCAGCTTCATCCAGAAAAAAATTTATTAATGCGCGCTGAAGCTTTGCCCCTTTATTGGTGTAGACAGGAAAGCCTGCACCGGTTACTTTGTTGCCCAGTTCAAAATCTATCAGTTGGTATTCTTTTGCCAGGTCCCAATGAGGCTTTGGATATGTTTTGAAAATGGGTTTTTCCCCGTAAATATAAACCACCTTGTTCCCCGACGCATCATCACCCTCGGGCACAAGGGCATGAGCTGCATTGGGTATAACGGAAAGTTTTTCTTTTATGGCATCTTCAATTCCTTTTACCTCTGCTTCTTTTTGCTTCACATTTTCTTTCAGCGACATTACTTCCTGCCGTGTTTTTTCGGCTTCCTCTTTTTTGCCCTGGCTCATCAGTATGCCGATGGAGTCCGAAGCCTTGTTTGCACAGGCTTGAAGGTCGTCGCGTTCTTTTTGCCTTTGCCTGCGGTTATCGTCCAATTCCAATAGTTCATTCAGCAATTGTTCGGCATCATGAACTTTTTTCTTTTTTAAGCCTGATATTACGGCATCTTTTTTTTCTCTGATTTGAGCGATGGTTAGCATAGGGTGCGAAATTAAATAAAAAAACCTGCCCCTATGCAGGAGCAGGTTTAAGTTAAGAATAGTTAGTTTGTTATGCTTTAGGTATTACTGAAACGTAAGAACGATTATCTTTTTTCTTTTTGAAAACTACGGTGCCGTCCACCAAGGCATAAAGGGTATGGTCTTTGCCCATGCCCACGTTTTCGCCCGGATGGTGCTTGGTTCCGCGCTGGCGCACAATAATATTTCCGGCCACACATTGCTGGCCTCCGAAAATTTTTACACCAAGGCGCTTACTGTGCGACTCGCGTCCGTTTTTAACTTTACCTTCACCTTTCTTATGTGCCATGACGTTTGGATTTTAAAATTTTATTATTCCGATTTCTTATTTGTCGTTTTTTTGGCAGCTGCTTTTTTGGTCGCTGTCTTTTTAGCTGCAGTTTTTTTGGCAGGTTTTGCTTTAACTTCGGAAGTTTCGGAAGTTGCATCAGCTTTTTTAACGGCCTCTTTCTTCTTCACTTCCAGCAGGTCGGTTACTTTTCCTCCGTTAGGTAACACCCCTTGAATGAGGAGTTCGGTCAAGTCCTGGCGGTGTCCGGTTTGCTTCTGGTAACCCTTGCGGCGCTTTTTCTTGAAAATGATAAGCTTTTCACCGCGAAAATGGGATACAACAGTGGCGGCCACCTTTGCACCATTGACGGTTGGGGTGCCCACGCTTACTTTTCCATCTTCATCAATCAGCAATACCTTGTCGAATTCCACAAGGTCGCCTTCCTTAGCCTGCAGGCGGTGGGATATGACTTTATCGCCACGCTTTACTTTGAATTGTTGCCCGGCTATTTCTACAATTGCGTACATAATTTTGTTTTAGGGGCTGCAAATATAGGAATTTTTTAATTAGTTCGTGCCCTTTCTGAGAAAAAAAAGGCCTGATATTAAAACCAACAGCCCGACAAAATCAAGGAGATGCAAAATTTCCCCGTCTAAAAGGCCCCACATGATGGAAAAGAAGGGAATCAGGTAGGTGCATGATGAAGCAAAAACCGGGCCGCTGCTTTTAATCAAACGATTATATAATATCAACGTAACTCCGCTGCCGATTATTCCCAGAATGGCAACATAAGGTAATGAACCGGTAAGGGCTTCACGGCTGAGAGAAGGAAAAGGTTGAATCATCATAGTCAATCCCGACAATATGCCCATTAGTACCATGCCCCACGCCGATGCATGCAAAGCAGGAACGTCTTTCAGAAAAACATGGATACCCTGTGCACTTAAACCATAGCAAAGCGTTGCCAGTAAGACCAAACCGGAACCCGTGATGCGTTCGGATATGGGGTTGTTTTGTTTACTTAAGGAAAACAAACTTAAATCGGGCCAGAAAAGGATGAATACGCCCAGAAAGCCCAAGGTAAGCCCCAAAAGTGTAAATTTTTTGTTTTTATCGGGATTTTGAAAAATGAATTTCCCGATTATCCATGCAAAAAGCGGAGTGGTGGCATTTAATATTCCCGCCAAAGAACTGTTGATTTTGGTTTCGGCCAAGGTAAACAAGTAGGCCGGAATAAAATTTCCGAACATCCCCATCCACATTAAACCCTTAAAATGTAGGTAAAAGCCCCGGATGCCGATGATGAAAAGAAAAGGCAAGAAAAAAAGGCCTGCAAAAATCAAACGCAGGGAAGCCACCTGAGCCGAAGTGTAGTGCAAAAGCCCTTTTTTCATCAGGATAAATGAGGCCCCCCAGGCAAAAGCAAGCAGAAAAAAAATTATCCAATCAGTAAGTTTTTGTTGTTTTGTCATGAACGGGTTGCAAAAATAGTTTTAATATTGTACCATAAAAATGTTCATCAGATGAAAGTTGCCGTTGTAGGGGCCACCGGTTTGGTGGGCACCAAAATGTTACAGGTGTTGAAGGAAAGGGATTTCCCTGTTACGACGCTGATTCCTGTTGCTTCAGAAAAATCAGTAGGAAAGGAAATTGAATTTTGCGGAAAAAAATATAAAGTGGTTTTGCCCGAGGAAGCCATTGCCATGAAGCCCGATTTGGCTTTATTCAGTGCGGGCGGAAGTACTTCTTTGAAGTATGCTCCTTTGTTTGCCGGGGCCGGATGTGTGGTGGTGGACAATTCCTCGGCCTGGCGAATGGACCCAACTAAAAAACTCGTGGTTCCGGAAGTGAACGCTCATGTTCTGACAGAGGATGATAAAATCATAGCCAATCCCAATTGCTCCACCATTCAGATGGTAGTGGTCCTAAAGCCCCTGCACGACAAGTATAAAATTAAGCGTGTGGTGGTTTCCACCTATCAAAGCGTTACCGGAACGGGAGTTAAAGCAGTTCAGCAACTGAAAAATGAAAGGGAAGGGAAGAAAGGAGAAATGGCCTATGCCTATCCCATTGACATGAACCTGATTCCGCACATTGATGTTTTTCTTGAAAACGGATATACCAAAGAGGAAATGAAAATGGTGAACGAGACCAAAAAAATTATGGGCGACGACACCATTCAGGTTACTTCCACCACCGTTCGGGTACCGGTGATGGGCGGGCACAGCGAGAGCGTAAACGTGGAATTTGAAAACGAATTTGATTTGGAGGAAGTGAGGAATATACTTGAACATGCCCCGGGAGTGGTTGTGGTGGATGATGTGGCCAACCTGAAGTATCCCATGCCTTTGTATGCCCAAGATAGGGATGAGGTGTTTGTGGGGCGCATTCGCCGTGATTTTTCCATTCCGAAAGCCCTGAATATGTGGATTGTGGCCGACAACCTGAGGAAAGGCGCTGCCACCAATGCCGTTCAGATAGCAGAAATATTATTGAAAAAAAATTTTTTAAAATCCCCGAGCCATGACGTTGCAAATGCCCTTTAATTTTCAGAAATGGATTGAAGAAAACAAGCAGTTTCTTCAGCCCCCGGTGAACAATAAAGTGGTTTTCAAAGATGCCGAATTTATCGTGATGGTGGTCGGAGGTCCTAATTCGAGAAAGGATTATCATTACAACGAAAGTGAAGAGTTTTTTTATCAACTCAAAGGCGACATTATTGTTCAGGTGCAGGTGGACGGCCAAATGAAAGAGGTGCCCATCAAGGAAGGAGAAATTTTTTTATTGCCACCCAAAATTCCGCACAATCCCAGGCGTTTCAAGGATACTATCGGCTTGGTAGTGGAGCGTCGCCGAAGACCGGGAGAAAAGGATGGTTTATTATGGTTTTGTGAAAAATGCAACAACAAATTGTATGAGGAATATTTCGAATTAACCGATATTCAAACCCAATTTCAGGGGATTTTCAAAAAATTCTATGAATCGGAAAAACTTAGGACATGTTCCAGATGTGGAAGTGTTTTAGAACCCCCACCGGTTATTTCATAAACGAATTATTAAACGGGCGTTTTGGTTGAGGGAAAAATTAACCATTAATACCTAAATTAAATAGATTTGTATGCAAATATAACCTTTTGCCATGAAAAAAATTGCTATTTCAATTTTTATGCTTTTTGCGCTTTTAATTTTTGCGCAAAAAAGTAATAACTCTAACATCAAAAAAGGCACCATTCCCAACAATCCCATTCCATCCAAGGAAGAATGGGTATCCACGCAATTAAAAAACCTGATGAATATTAAAGATATTCCTGCACAAGATATACCGGGAATTATACATGCCAAGGAATTAGAGTATGATCATTTGTATAATGGCGGATTAGGCCAGCAAATTGATCCTTATGCTCCCCTGAACTATTTTGGATATAAACCCATAGTGGGTAATAATTCCACTCAAAGTGCGGCTTGTCCTAATGCCGCATTTGATTTTTTAAATTTTACAAATTGGACAGGGGGTACCGGGCATGCAGCAACTTGTGGTCCAGTAGGGTCACTTAGCCCTGTTTATACTCCCACCGGAAATGTGATTGTGACAAATGGTTTAAATGCAGGATTGAATAATCAGGCCTATCATACAATAATGAATATTCCTCCCACCAATCCCATATGGCCGAATTGTACTTCCGGTGGTTATGACTCTACCGCGTGTATTACAGTGGGCAGCCAGACAGTATCGCAGATTCCCGTGACATGTCCATTTTTCAATACCGGTACTTCCTGCAGAATGAATGGGCGTTTAGCAAATGCAAGAGCTTGTAGTTTAAGGTATACTTTTAACATTACTCCATCAGTCAAGAATGTTAAATATGCTTTTGCCGTAGTGTTAAACTCAGGTGGGCACCAACCACACGAACAACCCTTTTTCATAGTGAGGGTTACTGACCAGAATAACAATCTTATCGGCGGAAATTGTGGACAATATCACATTAATGCTTCTGCAGCTGCAAGTGATACATCTTTTTTCCAAAGTGTATTTGACTGGGGTCAAACATGGTGTAGAAAATGGAGGCTTTATGGTATAGATCTTACAAATACTCCTTGGGTTACACAGGTTAATGTAAATTTTATTGTCGGGGGTTGTTGTTTTTATGGTCATTATGGTTATGCTTATGTAGCTGCAGAATGTTCTGCCGGTGGTGTCATGAATGCTATGTGTGCTGGCTCGAATTCAGCACAAATTGTTGCTCCCCCGGGTTATGTGTCTTATCAATGGTGGGGGCCCAATATTGTTGGCCCATCCAACACGCAATCCATTAATGTTAATCCGGCAATTGTCGGAAATGTGTATACTGTAAACATGGTTACACCAACCGGGTGTACTACTACACTTCAGCATACGCTTAACATTTCTCAACCAACCATTACAGGTGTCGGGTCATTGCCTACCTGTATCGGAGGAAGCAGCGGTTCTGCCACTGTGTTTGTAGCAGGAAGTAATAACGGATATACCTATACTTGGACTGCACCGGGCAATTCGGTGGTTAGTTCTAATTCAACAGCTGTTAACCTTTCACCAGGCATTTACACTGTTCAGGTTGCCGGGGTATCATGCGGTACTCCTGTAGCGACGACCGTACAGGTCATATCTATTCCCCCAATACCTAAAAATGTAACAAAGCCTTACTGTGGTAATATAGCAATAATAACAGCATCGCCGGGAACGCAGTACCAGTGGTATAACGGATTATCTCCAATTCCTCCTCCGGCAGGAAATCAGAATTCCCTGGTTATCAATAACCC
>JAOAHO010000078.1 GCA_026415195.1 Bacteroidia bacterium
GGGCTATGTAAATCATCTGCACCTGCCCTGCCATACCTTCCCGCTCCAATAAACTGGTCATTACCAGCAGGCTGTCGCCCTGAATGAGGCGATTAGTCCAGCCGTCCTGGTGGTGGTAGTATTCGCTTACTTTTTCCAGTTCGTCTTTTTCCAGCGCATTGCCAAAGAGTTCGTTCACGCTGAAAAGGTCGGGCTGCCTGGGTGTCCTGTCTTCTGCCACCCGGTAGAGGTTTTTGATGAGCAGCTCGGGGCTGATATGCTCGTAGCGATAGAGGCTGCGAATGTCCACCCGCAGCAGTTCATCGCGGTCGTCATTGCCGTATTTGTTCAGCCAGAAGAGTTCGGGGTCTTGCCCGCGGTGCACCACGGGGTTTTTGGGGATTTCCAGGGTTTTCTTGCCCTGTTGTACTTTGGGGTTGGCCTCTTCATAGCCGGCTTCTTCCTTGCTGGGAATGTGTGCCCGCTTGTCTTGGGTGTGCTTGATGCTTTCTATTTTCTTTGCCATAGTTAAATGCTTTCGATTTTCTCTATCAATTGATTTTTTATATTTCGGATGTCGTTTTCAATTTCAATGAAATGCCATTCGGGATAACCGTATTTATCTTTGACTGCATTAACAGCCGGCAACCAACGATTTTCCACATACCACTTTTTATCTGCTTTGTCCTGGCTCATTCCTGAAATTTCGATAATTAAGTTTTTCACTTTCCCATTACTACTTTTTACCCTTGCAATGAAATCCGGAAAATATTGTTTATCCTTTCCGTTTTTTACATACGGAATATAAAAGCCGAGAAAAGCATTTTTTACATAACATTCTACTTGTGACAATTCTTCCAAAGTTTTAGCGGCTATTTGTTCCCAGGAACCTGTATCGGCTACCACGTAGTTAACATGGCTTTTTTTCGTAGGGTAAACTTCTCTTGCCGTATAGCCATTAACATATTTGGTGCTACCGAATTTATTGTAGTAGTTGAAAACAGGTCGAACAAACTCGTTTGTGTTCGCAAGAGGATTTATACCTCTGCGAATGTGATCAGCCATAAGCTTAGGGTCAAAGAAGTAGAGTAGTTTTTTAAATTTTTCGTCTTTTTCGCCAATCAAAACCACTTTGTTGTTATACCAATACTCCACAATTTCTTTCAGCTTGCCGAAGTATTGAAACCTGGGATTCTTTTCGTCATCGCTAAAATGATAGTTGATAAGCGCTTTTGTAAGCAGATAAATTATTTCCTGATTGCGTTTTTCAAACACACTTTGAACTTCCAGTTTTTCTTCATAAGGCAAAAAAGCAGTTGCCATGATAGTTTGCAGAGGAAAATTCGAACAAACAATTTCAAAATTTTCTACTTTGCTGTAATCGTATTTCAGTTCATTGTCGGCATTTTCCACCCGATATCCCAACACATTCGGGAAAGTGATTTCATAAGCTGATTGTCGTTCGGGTAATGCGTAAATGTGAATAAGATTGACAGGTGGGGGTGGCGGGGAGGTTTTGCCACTTTTGAACATTTTGAAAGGAACACCGATGATGTGTGCGTATTCGGGGGGAAATTTCTCTACCACAATTTTTCGTTTATCGTTGGTGGGATTGCCGTCTTTGTCGTAACCTTGCAAAAAGTAATTCATCCTACGCAAAGCCCGGCCGGCCACTTGTTCGCACAGCAGTTGCGAACCGAATTTGCGAATGCCCATAATATGGGTTACGGTGTTGGCATCCCAACCTTCGGTGAGCATGGAAACGGAAACCACACAACGAATGTGAGCGCCTAATTTGCCGGGCTTGCCCACCGTGTTTACCACTTCACGTAAAATCTGAGCATCGGTAATGCGCTCAGCGCTGCCCTGGCCATAGATACGTGCATAATCTTTTTTAAACTCTTCAATTTCAGAAGCGAAAATTTTTTTAAACTCATCATTAATTTGGTCGCTGTTTTCCAGCGCATCGCTGTCAATGAGCAAAGTGGGAGGTCGTTTCAGCGGCTTATTGGTGGTGAGGTCATAATTTGAAAATAAATCATAATGCCCTGAAACCGTTACCAATTCACCGTTTTCATTTTCAAATTCATAACCTGCAATGTATTTATAAACTTCTTTGGAAACCGAGGTGTTGTTGCAAACAACAATAAATACAGGTGGTGGAGAGAAAAGATTTGGCCTTTCTTCAAGTTGCTTGCGGTGGCCATCATAATAGTCTTTATAGTGATTGTAAAACTGGTCTAACGCACCTTTCACCAAAGCCGGAAGTTTGGGAGGCGCTTCTTTCAGCGTTTTGCCTTCTTCTTTCGCTTCCGATTTTTTCCTGCGTTGTCCTTTGCGTGGCAATTCGTCCTTCACATACGAATAAATGTCACGCAATTTGGCCTGGGTAATTTCCTGTGTATTGTCGCTTTCGGGCAGGAAAGGAATTTTCACCAGTCCGCTTTCAATAGCTTCAATCAAACCAAAATCGGTAACCACCCAAGGGAACAGGCTGTAAGGTGTGTAACCCGAACCTTGCAAATAGTAAGGAGTGGCCGAAAGGTCGTAAATATATTGTACTTTGTACCGGAGAGAGATTTCTTTTAAACCAGTGAACCATACGGCTGCTTTGGTATTTTCGTCTGCTTCTTCATTATCTTCGGTTACTCCGGACGATTTGGGCAAATAGCAGTGATGGGCCTCATCATTAATAATGAGCAGTCGGCTGTTTTTTTTGAATTTACCCAAAATTCTGCGAATAACTTGTGAGAAATCTTCTTTGTTTTCTTGCTTCTTTCCTTTAACATTCACCTTACCATCAAACGGGCTTTTTTTATTGCCCTGAAGTGTTTTGGGTTCAAATGCGTGATAATTGGTGATTACCAACCGTGAATTTAGGTTTTCCAATCGGTGTTCCAGGTTTTGGGGAACTAAACCCCTTTGAAAATAATAATCTTCACGCTGGTGTTTGTTTTTGATATCAACAAATAAAACTCCCAAACGATCCTTTATGGTAATTCCAGGTGCAACAACCAAAAAGTAATCAGCGAATCGGACATCGTTTTTGTATTCTTGCCGGTTAAAGTAATGATACAGGATTAAGCATCCCATTACCACGGTTTTGCCGGTTCCAGTAGCCATTTTGAACGCGATTCGTGGCAATTGATCTTCCGGCTTCTCACTTACAGTTTTTTGTGCGTCACGAATTTTTTTAAGAATGTTCTGACCAGCATTTGACCTGCCGGCCACTTCGTTCAGCCAAATAGCGGTTTCGATCGCTTCACGCTGTGCAAAAAACAGTTTTATTTGGGCATGTCGTTCAGGATTTTCAAACCAAAACTGCAGAAGTTCTTTTGTTACTCTTGTCGTATTGGGATATTTCTCGGTTCTCCACTTTCCGACTTCTTTGCGGCAAAGGTTGATGAGGTGATCGCTATACTCAGCGGTGAGGTCATTCACCTCAAAAATGGAAGATTGCGGGTCCTGCCTTGTCGGCACTACTTGTATGTCGGGAGTGAAAATTCGTCTGCCTTGTATGATGTTCTTATAATTCAATGAGCCGTCAGCATCTGTCGCATAGTGAAGAAGAGGTTCTTCATAAGGACTATTTAATATCGGATTTTCAGAGTTCATGCCGCATCATTTAAAATCTAGTGGTTTTAATATCGTTAAATATATTTTGTCAAATGGTGTCATTTTTAAATATTTAAATACGTTTGCAGTAACTGCTCTTCGGTTTTTGAATTAATGGTTGGCCAGTAGGATTGGGGCAACAGCCAATGTACCGTTTGATGGTTGGCATAGAATCTCAAAATATTTTGTACAGTGTCAAAAAAATTAAAATACGAAGCGTTGGGCTGTCGTGTCAGCAATTCAGTCAACCGAAGTTGTCCGAACTGACCGTATTTATATGTCTGTCCTCTGGTCAAGTTTATTGTCGTCTGTTTGGTTTAAGTCTGTCCGTGTCAATTTTGCAAGGTCGTTAAATATCATTGCCCATAAATAGCAAATATAAACAATTATATTTCTTAGTATGCTTGCTTATTAGGTTTTCAAAAAATCAAGTTGTTTTGTTTTAAAAACCCTCACACCCTCCTAATCTCAAACGTTTTAAAATTTTTAATCTCCGCGTTTTTATATTCCACTTTTTCCACTTTGGATTTTGGGGAACCCACCGCACACCAGTCCAGGAATTTCTGCAGTTGGTTCCAGTCGCCTTCGGCATGGATGAACACGCTACCGTCGTGGCGGTTCATCACATAACCCGTGAGGTTCAGCTCGTGGGCTTTTTTTTGTGTAAATGCCCTGAAAAACACCCCTTGCACCCTCCCATAAACTTCAATGTCGTAGGCCTCTTTCATTTCATTTTTTAATGAACTTCAAAAGCGCCCTGGATTTTTCACCCTCCACTTGAAGAAAATATATTCCCGATGCTAAAGTACAAAGGTTCAGGGTGGCAGTGAATTTTTCCGATGAATTCAGCGCTACGCTTTCCGAATAAATCACCCTTCCTGCAGGGTCGGTTATTTTTATGAAGGCATTTTCGTTTTGCGTGGGAAAGAAGGAAAGATGAATTTCATCGGATGCCGGATTGGGATATGCATGCAGGTATTGCAGATGGTGGTTTTTGAGCAATCCGAGCGGAGTGGAGAAATTAATTTCATCCAGATAGAAGCGGTTCTGAAATCCCATGAGGGTGTCTTCGGTGAATTCAAATTGTATCATCACCCTGGGTTCGGTAAGAAATTCCGCAAACTGCGGATGCAAATCCAGTTGAAACAACTTCCACTGGTTGGCATTGGGAATGAAAATGTTGTTTTGTATTCCTCCCGAACCGTTCGAGAGCATTGCTGCGGTGGCCGACCATATTTGCTTCCAACTGCCGCCGCAATCCTTGCTTGCCAAAATACGCAGCCGGTCGGAAGTGGATGAGGTTTTTCTGGCATAAGCATATTTGAATGAAAATCCGGCACCCGGGTTATTCTGAAAATCGTAAGCAGGGGTTTGCAATACAGCCACTTTGCCAATGGGCATCACTTCCCCCTGGATATACATGGATTGCATGCCATGGGATGCGGCAATGGAATTTTGTTTCCAGTTTTGGGCAGGGGTGGTGTTGTTGGGCAAGCTCCAGCCCGGCATTGGGAATGAACTTTCAAAGCTTTCCATGGCTCCTGCATTGATAACCGGGGTGGAGGTGACGGCATGCACCACGGTAGAGGAAG
>JAOAHO010000079.1 GCA_026415195.1 Bacteroidia bacterium
TTTGTAAACAACGTAATGGGGAGCAAATGACCTTTCAGGTTTTCATTGAACCTAAAGGGCAGCATCTAATAGGTAAAGACCAATGGAAAGAAGACTTTTTGAAAGAAATCAGAGCGGAACAAAAGACAATCAAAATCCACACAGACACTTATTTGATAACAGCCGTACCGTTCTACAATTACAACAACGAAAACGAATTTAAGACGACATTAGAAAACACATTAAAGGAATAATAATGCCACCCTATTCGTGGCACATTTGCAAAACAGCACAAGGCCAACGCAAAAGCCAAGTTTTGCGAAAGAGCCATCAGGCCAACGCACAATGACAGAAAAAATGGACAGAAAACAACACGACATAAAAGAAGGCCAGCACCCAACAGCAGTTTGGCGTAATGGCTGGTGACGTGGTAAAATGAACATTTGTGCTCCTATCAACTTTTGTGCTATGTTGACAGTGAAGTGATTCTAAATCCCCCACTGCGGCAATACCCGAACCGTTAGCGAAAATGCTTTCGGCACGCAAAAACTCTAATTCTTTGCTTTTTTTTGCTATTTTCGCTAATGGCTCTGCGGTACGACCTGACTGAGTTTATTGAAACAACTGAGGAAGCAATTGAATTGGCGAATGAATACATTAAAGAAAAAGTTGTGGGACAGACAAGTTACGCTGACTGCTTACACATAGCATTAGCAACCATAAACCTTGCAGACTATTTAGTTAGTTGGAACTTCAAACACATAGTTAATATTGAAAGAATAAGGGGTTACAACTCAATCAACATAAAAAATGGGTACAAACAATTAGAAATACGTTCACCAAGAGAATTTGTAAAATATGAAGACGATTAAAAAAACATTTGATGCTGTAAAATTTATGCGTCAACAGAGAGACAAATTGAGCAAGAAGTTATCGAAGATGACAAAGGAAGAAATTTTAGAATACTTCAAAAAACGCAAGACACAGACGAAAATAAAGCCCTGTGCATAACTCGGTTTTTTGTGTAGTAGTTTAGATTTAATCTTACAACCTCCTGAACAACGATTTAATATAATCAGGGGTTGCAATTTCCCTGTAATTGTCTCCGAATGCGTGGTGCCACATGAATGGCAAATTGTAACTCACGGCGGCCATTTCGTCCAGTTCCTTTTCCGTCCAGGTTTTGCTTAAACCCCGGGGCAAAGAAATATTGTTTTTTTCCAACATGGCCTTAAATTCCCTCACTCCTTCAGGATAAATGTCTTCCAGGTGTTGGAAAATTATGCAGTTGGCATAACAATGCCTTGTCCCGTGCACTTTGCTCAGCCCGTAACTCAAAGCATGGCACACCCCTACTTCACTGTAGGTCAAACTCAATCCGCCCATCAGCGATGCCACCATCAGTTTATCATCGTTTTCGGGTGTTTTGCCGCTGCCTTCGTTCAGATAAACATCCCTGCACAATTCCAGGGCCTGATTCCCGTAAGCCAAACTGAAAGCATTGTTTTTAATGCCGTAACGCGATTCAATGCAATGAATGTAGGTATCCATGCCGGTGTAAAACCACCAATCCGTGGGCACGGTGGCAGTTAATTCCGGATCAAGGATTACCTGATGAAAAACGGTATAGTCGCACTTTAAGCCAAGCTTTTTCTCGGGGCCCGTCAATACCGCCGTCATGCTCACTTCGGCCCCGGTGCCGCTGATGGTGGGAATGCCCAAATGATACACCCCGGGCACTTTTACCAGATTTAAGCCCTGATATTGAGTGGAGGATCCCGGGTTGGTCAGCATTAATGAAAGGGCCTTGGCAATGTCCATGATACTGCCGCCACCCATGCCCACCACGCCGGAAGGCAAACCTTTTTTGGAAAGAATTTCGTCGCGCAAGGTGTCCACCTGTTCCGTGGTGGGCTCGTGCGGATTAACGTCAATGTAATAAATCAGATCTTCAGGTTTTGAATTTAATTCCTTTGCTCCTATTTTGTTTTCAAAAAAAGAATCTATTACATACACGAAATACCGGTTGTTTTCCTTACGAACGGGTTCTATGATTTCCGGCAATTGGGAAAAAGAACCCCTTCCATACACCACACGGTCAATATTCTTAAAATTTTTATGGAGCATGATATTAATCAGCGGAAATCCAGCAATTCCACATCGAAAACCAGCCAACTGTTGGGCGGAATGGCACCCGGATATCCCCTTTCGCCGTATCCCAAATGCGGAGGAATAATCAAACGGGCTTTACCGCCTTTTTTCATCAGCTGAAGCCCTTCAGTCCAACCCGGAATCACCTGGTTCAAACCGAATTCAATGGGTTGGCCGCGCTGAATGCTGCTGTCGAAAATTTTTCCGTCCAGAAATTTTCCTTCATAATGAACTTTCACGGTGCTGGTGGCTTTAGGATTTTCACCGGTGCCTTCTTTTTCAATGATGTAGTATAAACCACTGTTGGTTTTGTTGGCATTTTTGATGTACTCTTGCAATTTTGCCTCCATGGCGGCTTTTTCGGCTGCCGCTTTTTCTTCCTGTTTTTTCAGTACTATGGCTTTTTGCTCTTCAAATATCTTGGGTGCATTGACCAACTCGGCTTCCTTTCCTTTGCGTAGTATGATAATTTTACGCATGGTGTCGTTTTGTCTGATGGAGTCCACCACAGCCTGCCCTTCCACCACTTTTCCGAATACGGCATGCTTTCCGTCGAGCCAGTCGGTTTTAACATGAGTGATGAAAAATTGTGAACCGTTGGTATTCGGACCGGCATTGGCCATGCTTAAAACTCCTGGGCCAACATGCTTCAACGACTCGTCAATTTCGTCGGGGAAAGAATATCCCGGCCCCCCGGTTCCGTTGCCCAAGGGGCAACCGCCCTGAATCATGAAATTTTTAATAACACGGTGAAAAGTAAGTCCGTCGTAATAGGGCTTCCCTTCCGGGCGCGCCGTGTTTTTTATCGTTCCTTCTGCCAGCCCCACAAAATTGGCGACCGTCAGAGGTGTTTTTTTATACTCCAGGGAAAGGTAGATGTTTCCGCGGTTCGTCTCGATTTTGGCATACATGCCATCGGGCTGCTTTTTCAGAAATTCCTGATCCATTTTGCTGAGTTTGATTTTGTTGTTTTTGTTTTTTTGTGCCTGCAACCCTGAAGGAGTTAACAGTGCAATGGCCAATGTCAAAATAAAGTAATGTATTTTTTTCATGGCTTATGGTTTTTGGGGTATTATATTCACTAATTCCACATCGAACATCAAAGTGGCAAAGGGCGGTATCACCGGAGGAGAACCATTGGCACCATAGCCGATGGAGGATGGAATGATCAGACGGGCTTTGCTGCCTTTTTTCAGTTTTGCTATGCCCTCTTCCCATCCCGGAATCACATAACCCATCCCCAGCGGAAATTTGAAAGGTTTGTATAGCCGACCTTCCTGGAAAATATTGTTCGATTTGGCCACACTTTCTATGCTGGTGTCAAAAATCTTTCCATCCAACAACATGCCCGTATAATTAACTAATACAGTATCGCCTGCTTTGGGTTGAGGGCCTTTGCCTTCCTTATTTATAATCACAATCAAGCCCGACTCTTCCTGTTTTTGCGTAATCTTATTCTTTTCCAGGTAGGCCTTTAAATTTTCTTCCTCTTCCTTTGCCTTCTTTAACATCATGCTTTCCATTTCTCTTTTCTGCTGGGCAACATTTTCCTCCAATTCTTTTTTGGTCACAACGCTTTTAAGTTTGAATGCGCCTTTTAAGAACATACCTGTCCTGATGCCTTTGGGCAATTCATTGTAACGCATGGTTTTAAGAAAAAATGAGTCGGCAGGGATGATGAACAAAGCACTGTCGCCTTCATTCATCATCTTCAACCCGTCCTCGAACGAACCTCTGAAAGTGGATTTGGGCAAAACAAAGCGTACGTATCCGTCACCTGACTGCGAAGTGTTCTTTGAATCAACAATAACAGAATCATTAGGATATTTCGTTATTATGTACCGAAATTGAACTCCGTCTCCTTCCTGAGGCTTGATAGCAGTATCATTGTCATTATGAACAAGAATTTTATAATGAAGTCCGGTTTCTTTTGCCCGGGTGTAGCCGGGGAATTTCGAGTCGGAACCACACGATATCAGAAGGAGCATAAGCGCGGATATCCAAATCCAATAAGTCTGATTATTTTTTTTCATTTATTGTTTTAATTAATGTATAAACCAATGGCGTATGAGGCGGAATTATGGTATAATAACCTTTTTCACCAAAAGCCATGTGCGAAGGTAATATAAATTTTACAGTATCGGGGCATGAAATGCGCTTAATAACATAATTTATGCTTTTTATGAAATAAGCCCTTCCCAGATCCTCATCCGTAATGAACACAGGATCAAATGTTGTATCCAATAAAATCCCCTCAACATTTCTACATCCATAAAGAATTCGATATTCCCGGTTTTTCAATCCTGAATTATTCAATGCTAGGGGTTTACTGGATATAATGCCGGAAGTGTCAATAAAATACCCCAGGGAAGCAGCGATGC
>JAOAHO010000080.1 GCA_026415195.1 Bacteroidia bacterium
AGATGTGTATAAGAGACAGGGCACGCACACAGGTATTAAAAATTTTTTTATTTAAAAGATCTTGAAGATTAATTGTATGTAAATGACAATACATAAAAGCCCCCATACTTGCCTGAATTACTTTTGGATGATAGAAATCGGCAGTATCGGATGAACAAAAAATGTCTGTAATTCCAAACCATGCACAGGTGCGGATAATGGTGCCCACATTTCCGGGGTCTTGTATGCCGCATAAATAGAAACTTAGTGTACGCATAGATTCGGGGATAGGCTTCATTTGCTTTCGGCAAAGCGCCAGTATTCCCTGAGAATGCATAGTTTGCGTGATTTCTTTTAATTCCTTGCTTTGAACAATACATACCTTAGCCGGAGGAAATTCCTTTTTTAATTCTTTTTCCGATTCTTCATGAAGGTAGATTTTTTCAATCCAGTCAGGCCTATACTTCCATATGTCCAGGCATAATTTTTTTCCTTCCGCCACAAACCAATTGCTTTCCTGCCTGAATTTACGATGCTTAAATTTTCTGAACAAACGCAGTTCCTGCGGTGAAAGCATGATAAAGTTGTAATTTTAAACTTTGTAAAAATAAGGGTTATTGAAGTATATTTTTTATAAAATAAAATTATCGGCATTTGTTGTTTTTGCTTTCCTTTCCTGCAAAATCAGGCATAGCCTGCCCCCTAATCAATACAGGTTGGAATCTTATGCTTTCGAAATGAGGAAAAACAAAAATATTCATGAAGATGAATTGCATCTTTATGTGCGCCAAAAACCTAATAAGAAAACATTTAAGTTTATTCCATTTTACACATGGTGGTATTATCGTTTTAACGATTCCGTGATACATGCCAAAAAGAAAAAACGAGATTCCATATATGATTTGAAAAACATTGAAATAAGCAAACGTTATGAAGAAATAAACAAAAGGAGGGCAGAAAAAGGCAAACCACCCAAACAACCCAAATATTATGATAAAAACACCCTTACTTTTCTGGAAAATATCCGGAGCATAGGGGAACCTTTTGTGATTCACGATTCGGAGCAAACCCGACAATCAGCCCAGAACCTTCAAAAATTTTTATTTCAAAAAGGGTATTTTCAAGGCCACGTAGAGTATGATGTTAAGTATAAGAAGAAAAAAGCCTATGTCAAATACAAAATAATGCCAGGAGAAGGTTATTTTGTGGACAAAATCAGCTACCACAGCGAAGATAAAACCGTACTGAATTTAATTCTTTCCGACACTGCACAAAGAAAAATTAAAACCGGCGACCTGTGCGACTTCAATAAAATTTCCAACGAACGTAATCACATCACCAACTTGCTTAAAAACAACGGTTATTACGATTTTGATGCTGCTTTCATTGATGTAGAAATCGACACTTTAATACACCGGCATAGGGTTCAGGTTTATTTTCATGTTCACGCTCCAAAAGACAAATCAAAACCCGACACTACTTTGTTATTGCCGCATCCCCTCTACAGAATCTCGAACATCTATGTCATCACGGAGTCCATTGAAGGTAATTATAAAACTACCTATTTCCCCGACACTTTATACACTAAAGATAAACAATTCGCATTTCTGGTAAAACAGAAACTTCTTTTTAATCCTGAAAAAATCGGAGAATTTATATACATTCATAAAAATTCCCTTTACAAGCAAGACAGTGCGGAAGCTACATTCAGGGCACTGAACCGAATGGGCGCGTTCAGCCGCGTTCAGGTTTATCTGAACAAATCGGAAGAAGAGAAAGGGAAAATTATTTGTTACATTGTTTGTCAACCAAAGGTGAAACAAAACATTTCTGCTTCATTGGAGGGCATTAACACTTCCGGCAACCTTGGAACCGATTTTTCCATTGCCTACAAGAACATCAATGTATTTCGGGGAGGTGAGCAATTGCATTTCAAAGTACATTCGTCGCTATCGGCCCAGCGTGAGTTTTCCGAAAACAAAGAAAGTTTGCCCGGTTACGATTTCTACCAAACCTTTAACACCATACTGATTGGACCCGAGTTGAAATTTTCCGTCCCCCGTGCTTTCTTTCCTTTCAGCTTACTGGGCATTAAAAGAGACATGAGCCCTTCCACGTTTTTGAAATCATCGCTGCAATATCAACTCCGAAGCGAATTTTTCCGTGAAATTATTTCGGGCGACTATGGATTTAATTTTACGTCGCGCGATAACAAATTCAGGTATGAAATTACTCCGGTGGAAGTGTTGGTGGTGAAATCCATCATGACCACCCAATTCAAAAACGACCTTTATGCCCAAAATGATGCTTTTTTAATTAATTCATTCATCAATCACATCAATCTTTTGGGAAGATTTTCCCTGGTTTATCAAACGGCTTTCAACCGTGGGTTGCTTAAAAATATACGCCAATATGTACGATTTTCTTTCGAGTCGGCCGGAAACATTCCAAGATTAATCCTTGAAAGATTCCCCCATGCCCAGAAAGATTCTTTAAACCGCTATACGATTGCCAACATTCCCTTTGCCCAATTTTTGCGGACGCAACTTGAATTCCGCACTCATATTCCCGTACACAAAAAAAGTTTTCTGGTGTACAGGGCGATGGGTGGCATAGGCGTCCCCTTGAAAAATTTGTCCACATTACCCTACGAGAACAGTTTTTTTGCAGGTGGACCCAATAGCATCCGGGCATGGAGGGCGAGGTTACTGGGCCCGGGCGGATACGACGGCAGGCAAAGCTCAGCCCGCTTCGACCGCATAGGCGACCTTATCCTGGAAGGCAATGCGGAATTCCGTTTTCCTTTCTACAAATCCTTTCATGGAGCACTTTTTGCAGATGCCGGAAACATCTGGCGCCTGCGCAAAGACCCCGACAAGCCCGGCGGAGAATTTAACCCCGAAAACTTTTTTAATCAGATAGCATTGGGGGCAGGCTTTGGCATACGTTGGGACCTGGAATTTCTGATATTGCGACTTGATACGGCCATGCCCGTTAAAGACCCAAGCTATCCGGAAGGCCAACGCTTTACTTTCGATAAAAAACCCTACCGAAACCTTGTTTTTAATTTCGGAATAGGTTATCCATTCTAAAAAAAGATTTTTTTATTTGTTTTCATATCATTCAAATTTATTTACTCTGGAACTTACAATTTCTTCGTTAACCTTATTTTTACAACATGTATTTTCTTTATCCAAATTTTTTGTGGGCATCCTTGCTGGTTGGTATACCTATTCTGATACATTTCATAAGGTTTTTTAAAATCAAAACCGTTGATTTTCCAGATATACGATTGATACGTGAAATTGAAGAAGAAAAAAAATCCATCAAGAATCTGGTTCGCTTTCTTATTCTGCTTTGCCGCATGCTTTTCATATTGTTCCTGGTACTTACTTTTTCAATGCCGTTTAAAAAAAATTCCCGATCCCCTGGTACATCAGCTCAAAAAATTCATGTGATGGTGGTGGACAATTCATTAAGCATGTTAAATGAAAATGCTTCCGGGGATTTGCTGAGTCAGGCAAAAAAATGGGCTGAAAAGTTATCGGAAAAACTACCTGCCGGCAGCCTTTTCTTTGTGGCCGATGCTTCTGGTAAAATTTACAATTCCAAACCGGTGGGAATTAAGAAAGCAAGCAAACTAATCCGCGAACTAACCGTTACGAATAAATCAAAACCACTTCAGGATGTTTTATATGACCTTTATGAAAAATTATCATCTGATGTTGAAGCCATCTCGTTTTATGTTTTCAGTGATTTTCAAACCTTTCCTCAAAAACCACAATCACCCGGTTCCCTGAAAAAAATGGCTATGCTGCATTGTTTTCCTTTGCGGGGTAGTATTCAAACCAATGCCGGAATCGACACTGCTTTTTTGATGAATCCCGTCATCAGGCCAGATGAAAAAAGCGAACTTTTCGTCAGAATATCTAACCCCACCGACAACAAAAACGAAAACATCCTGGTACGTTTGGAACTGGACGGTAAAGAAGCCGTGGTTCAAACCACGTCACTTGATGCGCGATCTCAGAAGATATTGACATTGCCATTCACTTTGAAAAAAAGCGGATATGTGTCGGGAAAAATACAGTTGGAAGATAATGGGCTTTTTTACGATAACAAGCTTTTCATCACCATCGGAAGTCAGAATTCCATTGATGTCTGTATTATTCATGGAAAGCAAATCCCCGACACTTCCCTTATTCCCTCCATTTTCAGAACCGACAGCATTTTCCGTGTCGGTGCATTCAGCGAAAACAACATCCCCTGGGATAGGGCATCCGCCGCATCATTGCTCATCCTGAATGAAGTTTCGCATGTGAGCCCCGGAATGAACAAAACCCTAATAAAAATGGCTGAAGCAGGCAAAACCATATTGTTTATTCC
>JAOAHO010000007.1 GCA_026415195.1 Bacteroidia bacterium
GGCTACAGGTGTAAAGGCAGTAATGTCAAAGCCGAGTAGTACTAATGGTCCGTAAGCTTCCCTCGGTAAGGATATTACTTCTTTTTTTGTCTCTACTCTCTTAGTAATTGGTATGAAGGAATATTATGGCGCTTATAGCGACGGGGATCACCTCTTCCCATTCCGAACAGAGAAGTTAAGCCCGTCAGCGCAGATGGTACTGGGACCAAATCCCGGGAGAGTATGTCGGCGCCAATCTTTTACAAAAAACCCTGCCCCTAAGCAGGGTTTTTTTGTTTTGAAAGAAGATTATAAATAAATCTTATTTATTACCTTTGCGAACCTTAATGGGAGAGATGCCGGAGTGGTCGAACGGGCACGCCTGGAGAGCGTGTGTACTCCAAAAGGGTACCGAGGGTTCGAATCCCTCTCTCTCCGCTTTAATTAGATTATACGCTAAAATGTTCATATTCAAAGAATTCCTTGTTTGGAACATTCCAAAAATGTGAAAATGTGGAATTAAAAAAATTTTCTTCTGTTTCACTACTTATAAAACGCAGCGAAGAATTTTTGGAAATTCTGGTCTCAATTTCAGGATGTTTTTCCAAGTAATTTTTTAGAGAATTGGAAACAATAGGACCTTGCTCTACAATGTTTATGTGTTGACCAATAAACTTTTTTATAATATCTTTTATTAGTGGATAATGTGTACAACCTAAGATGATAGCATCAATCATGCCTGATTTAGCTAAAAGCTTATCGATGTATTTCTTAAAAAAATAATGAGATTTCGGATCCTGGTATTCTCCACTCTCAATTAATGGAACCCATATGGGACATTCTTGCTGATAAACTTTAATCTCTGGAAAAAATTTGTTAATTTCTATCAAATATGATTCTGATCTAACAGTTCCCGTCGTTGCCAGAATGCCAAGGTGGCCAGCCTTGGTAAATTGATTGGCAATTTCCGTTGTAGGGCGTAAAACACCTAAAACCTTTCTGTCGGGACCTATTCGTTGAAGGTCGATTTGCTGTATACTTCTTAATGCTTTTGCTGAAGCTGTGTTACATGCAATTATCACCAAAGGGCACCCCTTTTTAAATAAATAATCAACACATTCCAATGTGTATTGATAAACAGTTTGAAAACTTCTGTTTCCATATGGTGCGCGGGCGTTGTCCCCAAAATATAAAAAATCATATTGTGGGAATTTTTGAACCAGTTCTTTGAGTATTGTTAAACCACCAAAACCTGAGTCGAAAACCCCTATAGGACCAGATTGGTTATTCATGTTTTAGATGCTAAATTACGAATGAAAAACTGAGGTTACTTTCTTTTTGTTAAATTTGTATGAGCATGTGGAAAAAAGATTTGGAGCCGGATGAATATTATTACAATGAACAAGGGTTTATTGTTTTTACCGAAAAATATCATTTAAAACGGGGATATTGTTGTGGTAATGGATGTAAGCATTGTCCCTATAAACCAAAAAATAAATCAGAAAAACAGAATGACAAAAATAAAAAGTAAATTATATTTCTTTTTTTTTATTTTGATGTTTTTAGTTATTTCTTGCAGAAAACCAACCCTAACAAATTGGGATACAGACATAGTTTTACCGTTAGTTTCTGGAAATTTGAAAATTGATGATTTTCTGGGTGATACTCTATTCACTTCCGATTCCTCTAATCAGCTTTACATCAAGTATGAAAAAAAAGTTTTGGATATCAAACCTGACTCAATTTTAAAAATCCGGGATACATTTGTTGTTAACTCATTTACAAATTTTTTCCCTTTTAATATTAATCCCGGACAGAATATCAACTTCCTTCCTCCATCTGAAACAACCTTTGATATCCCGAACGGAACAAAAATTAAAACTGCCTACCTAAAACGCGGAAAGCTAAAATTGTATTTCAGTAATTTCGTTAACCAACCCATTGATTTGATTTATAAAATTCCATCTGTAAATCTCTATGGAATTCCGTTTGAAATCATGGTTACCGTACCATCAGGTTTGAACAGTGTTATTAAGGAAATTGATCTGTCAAATTATCAACTGAACCTAACGGGAATAAGCGGATATAATTTTAATACCCTATATCAAACATACACAGTCGGACTAAATCCTAATGCTTACTCCACTGTAGTTCCCAGCGGAACATTTGCTCAAATCAAAGCGGAATATCAAAATATCGTTCCTTTTTATATTGAAGGATATTTTGGAAATCATTCCATAAAATTCGGAACGGATACCATTAAGTTAGATATATTCAAAAACCTTGGAATTCAGAATTTTTCCTTGTCGGCAGCACAGGTTAATTTTAAAATATTTAATTTCATCGGAGCCGATTTCAAAGGAGAAATCCATCAATTCAAAGCCATCAAAGACCAACAATCGGTGAACTTAAACCATGCCGGGTTATTCAATATTAATGTTAATCGGGCAACCAAATCCAATAACCTACCCATAAAAAGCATTAAAATTTTAAGTATCCATCAACAGAACAGCAACATTACCTCATTTCTTTCAATATTGCCTAGTAAAATAGCATATCAGGGAACCATTATTTGTAATCCATTAGGCAATACTTCCGGATTTCAGGATTTTTCATATCATAACTATGGTATCGAACTATATACGGATATTCTGATTCCGCTTAAATTCAATGCTGATTATTTTTTCCTTAGCAGTGATATTGATTTAGATTTAACTTCATTCAAACAACTTAAAAATATTAAGGAAGGAGGACTAAAGTTTTATATTGAAAATGGTTATCCCTTTGCGCTGCAACTTCAAGCGTATCTGCTGAATGAAAATTTACAAATTATTGATTCCTTGTTACCTATGAATAATAACATTGCACAAAGCGGTGCTCTGAACAATCAAAACATGGTAATTTCTTCAACCAAAACAATCTTATTTATGCCTCTTAATATAGATATTATAAAAAAAATGCTCCAAACCAAAAAAATACGCCTTAAAGCCAAGTTAATTATGCCTCCTCAGCCTCCCGAAATAATCATTAAAGCCGATTACGGAATAAAGGTTAACATAATTGCCGATGTAACTTACAATGTCAAAAGAAATTAAAAAAATAAAATTATTTTTATTAATCGCATTTTTACATGCCCAGCCGCCAAAATGCTTCACAACTGCATTTGGAACAAACGGAATGGATGTGGCCTATGACGTAAAAGAAGGTTCGGAAAAATCCTACTGGATTGCCGGTCAAACCTCGGGTTTTGGATTCGGAGCAACGGATGCTTACTTGGCAAAAATGGATTCCATGGGGTTGGTGATGTTTCATAAATCTTTTGGTGGGTTTTTGGGGGATTGTGCAAAAGCGATCATTTATAATCCTTCTGACAGTGGATGCTTCGTTTGTGGTTATACTCAATCATTCGGAAACGGTGGATATGACATGTATTTTTTCAGAGCTGATAAAAACGGAAACTTAAAATGGCAAAATTATTTTGGTGGAACCGATTGGGATTTTGCCGAGGATCTGGTTTTAGGTTCTGATGGAAATTTGTATATCGTGGGACAAACTTTCAGTTTTGGGAATGGTTCATCTGACGGTATTCTTTTGAAAATTAATCCTCATAACGGTCAGATTATTTCATGGAAAAATATTGGTGGTTCCGGAGATGATAAATGGAATTCTATCATAAAACTTTCCGACGGAAATCTGCTTGTATGCGGAACTACAAAAAGTTATGGTGAAACTAACGGAGATATATGGGTCGGCAAATTAAATAATAATCTCGATACACTTCTAACCAAACGTTTTGGAACGGCATACAAAGATATAGGACACGATATTATGGAACATCCCAACGGCCAGATTTGGATTGCAGCATTCAGTGCCACTTCTGCACCTCACCAAGGGGATAATTATGCACTTTTGTTGGATGCGGGGTTCAATATTTTAGGGGAAAACCGTATTGGTATCTTTCATAATCAATCGGAAGGTTTTTTAAAATTGGTTCACAATAAATCAAACAAAGACAGAAATTTGTTTCTAACTTGGTATTTTGATTCTCAATATGGATTTTATAAAACCCAAGGTTATTTTTATTTAAGTGGTTCGGGTAATGTATATGTTATTGCAAATGCTTTCGGGGGAAGTGAAGATGATTATTTTTACGGACTTGACGCAACTACCGACGGAGGTTTTATTATGGTAGGTCGGACAAATTCATTTAATTCAATAAATGAAAATATTATTGTCGTAAAAATTGATACAACTTACATAAACTATCCTTCAATTGTTAGTTTATCAGAGTTATATGGAAAGGAGCAGGATGATGTTTGGATTTACGGAAATAAAATTCATTACAATAAAGCCAATCAGATGATAAAAAGAATTATGATTTATGACATGTTGGGAAAGATGACGTTAAATTTTGATGTTGGTGATTTAAAAAATGAACAGGAGTTAAATCTACCTGATGGAATATATATTCTTCAAACTATTACTAATGAAAATCAAATAATAAACAAAAAAGTAATAGTAAGGAATTAATTGATTTCATTTAATATCTGCCTGGAAATCACTATTCTTTGCACTTCGCTGGTACCTTCATAAATTTGGGTAATTTTGGCATCGCGCATCAGGCGTTCCACGTGGTATTCCTTAACATAACCATAACCGCCGTGAATTTGAACAGCTTCGGTGGTTGCCCACATGGCTACTTCACTTGCAAAAAGTTTTGCCATAGCACTTTCCTTATCAAATGGCAACCCTCTATCTTTTAACCAGGCGGCTTTTAATACCATAAGCCTTGCAGCTTCAATGCGGGTAGCCATGTCGGCCAGTTTGAATTGAATGGCTTGATGCTTTGAGATTTCTTTTCCAAATGCTTTTCGTTGTTTGGAATATTCCAGTGATAGTTCGTATGCTCCGGATGCGATACCTAATGCTTGAGCAGCTATTCCTATTCTTCCCCCACTCAATGTTTTCATGGCAAATTTAAACCCGAAACCTTCTTCACCAATGCGGTTAGATTTTGGGACTTTCACATTTTCAAACATTAATGAATGTGTATCACTTGCCCTAATTCCCATTTTATTTTCTTTTGGGCCCACGGTGAATCCGGGCATACCCTTTTCCACTATCAAACAATTAATTCCGCGATGTCCGAGTTCTTTGTTTGATTGAGCCATTACCAGGTAAACCGATGCAGTTCCGCCATTGGTAATCCAGTTTTTTGTTCCGTTCAATAAATAATAATCGCCCTTGTCTTCGGCAGTAGTTTTCTGAGATGTGGCATCGCTTCCTGCTTCAGGTTCACTTAAGCAGAATGCCCCGATGATTTCTCCTTTGGCCAAAGGAACCAGATATTTTTGTTTTTGTTCTTCAGTTCCGAATTTTTCCAATCCCCAACAAACAAGAGAATTGTTCACGCTCATGATCACACTACAACTGGCGTCCACTTTACTGATTTCTTCCATGGCAAGCACATAAGAAATCGTGTCCATTCCTCCTCCACCATACTTTGGATCGACCATCATGCCTAAAAAACCAAGTTCTGCCATGCGCTTCACCTGCTCGGCGGGAAATTGTTGCTTTTCATCCCGTTCAATTACGCCGGGTTTGAGCTCATTTTGGGCAAAATCCCGGGCCATTTTTTGAACCATCAGGTGTTCTTCGGTGAAATTGAAATACATGTTGTTATTTTTTTACGCCAACAAATTTATTTTCATTTAAGTTTATGGCAAAATCTTATTTAACATTATCATGACAATTCTTGGACTCATGAGCGGAACTTCCCTTGACGGTTTGGACATGTGTATGGTGGAATTTAATCGTAAAAACAATTGGAAAATACTTCGTGCGGTTACGAAAAATTATCCACCAGGATTTAAAGAAAGTATTCTGAATTTGATGCATTCTGATGCTGCCGAACTGGCTGAAGCAAATTTCAAATTCACCAAGTTCATGGCTGTTTTGGTAAATGATTTTTTAAGCAAAAACAAGCTTAAGCCCGATTATATTTCTTTCCCCGGACAAACTCTTTTCCACCAACCCCAAAAGGGATTTACTTTTCAGCTTGGATTGGGTTCGGTTTTGGCATCGTTAACCAATACCCCTGTAGTTTGGGATTTCAGAACATCGGACATCGCCCTTGGCGGACAAGGGGCACCTTTGGTGCCTTGCGGAGAATTTGAACTATGGAAGGGATATGATATTTTTCTGAATTTGGGAGGAATTGCCAATTTTTCTTTCAAAAAAAATGGTAAAATATGGGGTTCTGATATCTGTCCTTGCAACATGGCCTTGAACGACATTGCCAACAAAGCAGGAAAAAAATTTGACCGCGGGGGAATATTGGCTTCCGGGGCTGAACCAAACTTTAAACTCGTCGGGAAGCTCATTAGGAGTTTTTATGAGCATTCACATGCTTTAGGTTATGAAGATTATTTGCAGAAATGGAAAAAATACCTGAATACAGAAAAGATGGAACCAAATTCTTTGCTAAGTACCATAACGGAAGCAATAGCAGAATGTATTGTGGCTAAAATCAAGAAATATAAACCAAAAAAAATTATGGTGACCGGGGGCGGAACTTGGAATACTGAACTGGTAAAAAGGTTAAAACAAAAATATCCTCAATCAAACTGGGTGGTGCCCCATGCTGATGTGGTGAATTATAAAGAGGCCGTTGTATTTGCATTTCTGGCATACAAACGTATTAGAAATCAGAAAAATGTCTTATCTTCGGTAACGGGTTCAAAGTATAACCACATTACCGGATGTATTTCATTACCTTAAAAAGGTTATTTTTTTTATTATTTCTCACTCCATTTGTTATGTATTGTCAATCATTTGAAATTTTTAAGAAATATGGGAAGTTTGGCCTTCAATATAATGGAGAAGAGTTGTATGAAGCAAAATTTGATAGCATAATACTTCCCGATATTCAAAACCCTTTTTGTGTTTTATGTATTAAGAAAAGCCTTAATCAAGGCAAATTAATCATTTCCAACATTAAAAAATGGTATTGTACATATCTCAAACCTGATGGAAAAAAAATATTCTTTTTTGAACCTTTGTTGAAAGATACCATAACGGAATTTTCATTACCCAATGACGGAATTATGGTGAGAACTGATGACAAACTTTTTTATAAAATAAATTTTGACAATAATTATGTTCTATTCAATCATGCATACTATCCTGTGTTTAACGAAGTTTATGCGGATATCACACCGGTTTCGGGTGGTGATTTTTTTATTTTAGGTGTTCTGACATCAAAAGGAAATATTATTTATTCTGTGGTGAATGCTGATCATAAGGTTATAATACCACCCCGCTTTTCAAGTATCATATTTTCAAGTCATGAAAGAATTTTCATTGGTTGTACTTTTGGTTTGTCAAACAATTCCGAGGATGAAATTTTGGATCTTGATGGAAATGTTATTTTTAAATACCCCGGTCACATTGTTGGTGGTGGAAAAAGCATTGTTGTGGTTCGTTCAGAATCTGAGAAAAGAAAATACAAAATTATTCAAACCCATACCGGAGAGGAATTAATGATTGTATCTTCGGAGATTCCCTTTGTAAGGGATACAATCATAGAGATTTACTCAAAACAAAACAAACAAATTTATACATTTGGAGAACTAAAAAAGAATATCCAAAATGAAAAAGGTAAGAATAGGAATTAATGGTTTTGGAAGAATTGGAAGAGTGACTTTACGGCAAGCATTGGAAAGGAATGATGTAGAAGTTGTTGCCATCAACGATTTGGGTGATTTACCCACCATGAGACACCTGTTTAAATATGATTCCGTTCATGGTATTTTCAAAGGAGAAGTGGAAGCCCAACAAAACATCTTAATTGTCCATAATAAAAAAATTAATTATTATTCGTTTAAGAACCCATCCGAAATTCCATGGGGAGAGGATGGTGTGGATATCGTTCTGGAATGTTCCGGGATTTTTCTTGAAAAGAAATTTGCTGAAGAACACATAAAAGCAGGAGCCAAACGTGTGTTATTTTCTGCCCCTGCAAAAGATAACACCAAAACTATTGTTCTTGGCGTAAACGATCATATCATGTCGAAGGAAGATAAGATACTTTCGAACGCTTCCTGCACTACAAACTGTGCTGCTCCCATGTTGAAAGTTTTAGAACAATTCGGTATTGAATCGGCTTTTGTTACAACCGTTCATTCCTATACCAACGATCAACGCATTCATGATGCCTGGCATAAAGATTTAAGGCGAGCCAGAGCAGCTGCCATGAGTATTATTCCCACTTCCACCGGTGCAGCCAAAGCACTTGCCAAAATATTCCCCCATCTTGAGGGTAAACTGGGAGGTTGCGGAATGCGTGTACCCGTGCCCGACGGTTCTCTCACGGATATTACTTGTGTACTGAAAAATGTTCCAACCACTCAGGAAATTAATGCTGCTTTTAAAGAAGCATCTCAAACTTATTTGAAAGGGATATTGTCTTATACCGAAGATCCTGTGGTAGGGGTTGATATTATTGGTAATACAAGCAGCGTGCTTTATGATGCGGAGTTCACTTCCATAGTCGATAAAATGGTGAAAGTTATCGGATGGTATGACAATGAAATGGGATATTCTGCACGTTTGCTGGATGTTTGCGTCAAATGGAAAAATTTGTAAATAATTAAAAATCAATTTATTTAATAAATTTTAACAGTATTTTAAGGGTTGACTTTTAAAAAACATAAATTTTTTAAATATATACTTTTAAAAAACAAATTTAAAATCAAATTTAATTATTAAAATTGTTTTATTTTTTAAATTTTTATTTGTAAACTTTGATGTATTTTCAATATAAATCTTATGATAAATAGAAGAATTTCAAGATTAATTCAGAATTATTTGAATGATTCTAGAGCCATTGTCATTCTCGGGCCCAGGCAAACCGGCAAAACATATTTCGTGGAAAACAACTTGCTTAATTTAGAACAAGATGATACACTCTACCTGAATGGAGACGACATGGACGTGAGAGAATTATTTGACAGGCCTACGGTTACCAAACTCAAGACCATCATTGGCAGTAAGAAAAATGTGGTGATTGATGAAGCACAGCGCATTAAAGATATTGGCATTTGCATCAAAATCATTACCGATAGAATCCCCGGGGTAAAAGTATTTGCCACGGGTTCATCTTCATTGGAAATTGCCAATACCGTTAATGAGCCCCTAACCGGTCGCAAGTGGGAATTCCGTTTGCTTCCGTTTTCATTCCAGGAAATGGTAGACCATCATGGCTTACAGAAAGAAATAAGGATGCTAGAACACCGCTTGATATACGGCTACTACCCCGACGTGGTGAACCACCCAGACAGGGCCGCAACGATATTAAAAAGTTTGGCTGAAAGTTATCTGTACAAAGATATATTGTATTCTGAACCTTTGAAATATCCCGATCGCCTTGAAAAAGTACTCAGGGCGCTGGCGCTTCAAATCGGTTCGGTAGTGTCGTTGAAAGAAGTAGGAGATTTATGCGGAATGAGCCCCGAAACGGTGGAAAGGTATATTTCCCTGCTTGAAAAATCATTTGTTATTTTTAGGTTGCGACCCTATAGCGGCAATGCCCGAAATGAAATTAAGAAAATGAATAAAATTTACTTTTACGATAATGGCATACGGAATGCACTGATACGCAATTTCCAGCCAATCAGTTTCAGGGTGGATATCGGGCAATTGTGGGAAAATTTTATTGTAGCAGAACGCCTCAAATGGCATTATTATAACCATGATATAATTCCCGATTTTTATTTTTGGAGAAATACATCACAACAAGAAGTGGACTGGCTTGAAGTTTTTAATCAACAAGTGTTGGCCATGGAAATCAAATTTTCCGACAGGAAAAAAATTAAATTTCCGGGAGTGTTTATGGATACTTACAAGCCCTTTAAAACCTACATTGTCCATAAAGAAAACTTTCACGACATTCTGATGGAACCGCCTGCCAAATACAACATTAAAACCTATAAACCAAGGAAAAGCAAGGCATGAAATTTGACTTGAAATCGGATTTTGTTCCCACCGGCGACCAACCCCAGGCCATCGAACAACTTGTGAAAGGATTGGAAAATGGCGAACCCTATCAGGTGTTGCTTGGCGTTACGGGTTCCGGCAAAACCTTTACTATGGCCAACGTGATTGCCCGATGGAACAAGCCAACTTTAATCCTTTCGCATAACAAAACCCTGGCTGCTCAATTATACAGCGAATTCAAGCAATTTTTTCCTGAAAACCGTGTGGAGTATTTTGTAAGTTATTATGATTATTATCAACCCGAGGCATACATTCCCACCACCAATACCTATATTGAGAAAGACCTTTCCATCAACAAAGAAATTGAAAAACTGCGTCTAAGCGCCACCTCCGCATTGCTCTCCGGCAGAAATGACGTGATTGTAGTGTCGTCGGTAAGTTGTATTTACGGTATCGGAAATCCGCAAGATTTCAGAAAAAACATACGTTCGGTAAGGGTAGGTATGAAAATTTCCAGAAATCATTTCCTGCATACCTTGGTTCAATCTCTATATTCCCGCAGTACCGGGGAATTTATCCCTTCCACATTCAGAGTAAACGGCGATACGGTGGATATATATTTACCCTATCTTGACGATACCGCTTTACGCGTGATGTTTTTTGGCAATGAAATTGAAGAAATTTATACATTTCATCCCGAGCACGGAAAAAAAATTTATGATTTTAATGAATTCGATATTTACCCGGCGAATCTCTTTGTTACCACACCCGAAACCCTTGAAAAAGCCATTGTACAAATAGAGCATGATTTACAGGAGCAGTATGAATTTTTTAAGAAAAGCGGGCTGACGGAGGAAGCCGAACGTTTGAAAGAACGTGTGTCGCGAGATGTTGAGATGCTGAAGGAATTAGGATATTGTAGCGGTATTGAAAATTACTCGAGGTATTTGGATGGCCGAAAACCCGGACAGCGCCCATTTTGCCTTTTGGATTACTTTCCCGAAAATTTTCTATTGATTGTGGATGAAAGCCACGTAACAATTCCGCAAATTAAAGCAATGTATGGAGGAGACCTGAGCCGAAAGCAAATTTTGGTAGAACATGGATTTCGCCTGCCTGCAGCGCTGGACAATCGTCCTCTTAAATTTGAAGAATTCATGGGCATGATTAAGCAGGCCATTTTTGTATCGGCAACACCTGCTGATTTTGAACTTCAACTTACCGAAGGCGTGATTGTGGAGCAACTGATCAGGCCCACCGGAATACCCGACCCTGAAATCATCGTAAGGCCCTGTAAGAACCAGGTGGATGATTTGGTGGGGGAAATCAGAAGAACCGTCGAAAAAAAAGGACGCGTTTTAGTTACCACATTAACCAAACGGATGGCAGAAGAACTCAGTAAGTATTTGAATAAATTAAATATCAGATGCCATTATTTACATTCGGATATAGATACGTTGGAAAGAATCGAAATTTTAAGGCAACTCAGGGAAGGCATTGTGGATGTGGTAGTGGGAATTAACCTTTTACGCGAGGGCCTTGATTTACCTGAAGTTTCGTTAGTGGGCATATTGGATGCCGATAAAGAAGGATTTTTAAGAAACCTGACCAGTTTGATTCAAACAATTGGCAGGGCAGCAAGAAATGTTGAAGGCCGAGTGATTTTGTATGCCGATAAATGGACAGACAGCATTAAAAAAGCAGTTGATGAAACCGAAAGAAGGAGAAAAATTCAGATGGAGTATAATTTGAAGCATGGTATTGTGCCCGAACCCGCAAGAAAAAAAGAACTTTTAAATCCTGTAATGTCGGGGGTGAAAGAAAACAAGACCTTTTATGTTGAACCCGAATACATGAGTATCGCTGCCGATCCTATGATAAAATTTCTTAATGTGAATGAATTGAATAACTTAATTTTGGAATACAGAGACAAAATGATGAAGGCGGCTAAAAATGAAGAATATATGGAAGCGGCTCGCTTAAGGGATGAAATTAAAATATTGGAAAAATTAATTCATGAAAAAAGTTAATATCATCTCCGCTTTTTTAAGCAAAGTATTTCTATTAGCACTTTGCTTATTTTCTAATGGCTTCTTGGCACAGAGTGAAATATCTGAGGAGGAGGACAGTCTGCATTCTGCCATTATTCATGCCATTAATCAATTCAGGAAGTCTCATTTTCGCGATACGCTTACTTTTTATGAACCCCTTAAACAAGCCGCAGCCATTAGTGCTGATAAAATGGCATCAGCAAAAAAAGATAAAGTGGATGAAAAAATCACATTAAAGTCATTAAAAAAATCAGGTTGTTCGGTGAAAGGTACTCAGGTTACCGGCAGAACAACAATTTCAAAGGGCAAAAAAAACTATCCGACAGCCCAATCGGTCAAGGAATTAACCGATCGGTGGTTTTCGAATTCAAAAATCAGTCAGGTATTGTTGAACCCAAAATATACTCTTGTAGGGGTATTTTCAGAACCAGATGATGAAGAAAAAAAAGCATTTGTTTCTGTTTTTCTTGGTGGCTATGATGTGATAAACGATGGCCCAAAACATAAAAACGAATTAAAAATTTCCTATAACACCCGTTCCAAAAAAATCAAAACAGCACCCTTGAACAAATGTAAGAATTGTGAACGTTGGAAAGGGTATGAATTATTATTAAAAGGGTTGTGGGTGGAAAAAGGAAAAATTTATCTGGAATATCCAAGCATAAAAGACCTCAGGAGATTATTAAAGAAAAAGAATGACGGCATTGCCGTTGATGTGGTTCAAAAGCAGCAGTTTCTGAATGGCGATTATGCCATCACAGATTATAATCTCAATAACAAAGGGATAATGAATAAGGTTATTACAAAAGATAAAATCATAAAAAATAATCTTGCCTGGAAAGGCAAGCCGGATAAAGAAAAAAGAAAAATCAAAAAAGTGGTGGTGGAAATGGGGGATTTTCCCAAAGGTTTGGAAGGGGATTATGAAATGAATTTGATAATTGTGCAGAACGGAATGTATTGCAAAACGATTTTGCGCGGTTATTCCGAAAATTATAATCCGTCGGGAAAAATTCCTCTTGGCTTGATACCCATGCCCGAGTCATTAAAATTAAAGCCCCCATTTGAGCCCAAAAACGAGACATCGTTAATTACATTCCTTATTCCGTTTGAAAAAAATAAATATGAATACAAACAACAAGACATCCAACCTTTGATAGATGCTTTAAACGAACCCGATTTTATTATTGACGGTGCATACATATATGCTTATTCAAGCATCGAGGGTGATTCGGTTGCGAATGCCAAACTACAGCAAAAAAGAGCCGAAAGCGTATTACAAGTTTTGCAAAACATGCAAAAGGATCACAAAATACAACCCAAAATCGAAACACGCGACAGTTGGGGGCTGTTTTTACTTGAAAATGAAGACGGCCCTTATGCTTATCTCACTCAAATGGGAAAAAAGAAAGCCATTGAAAAAATTAATTCCGATGCCAAATTGCGCAATGAACTGGAGCCAATCCTGGCAAAAGAGCGCTTTGCTCAGGTTATTCTGGATATAACGTATGATGTCAGTGGACAAAAAGAGGAAAAGTTCACAAGGGTATCTTTTCAACGTGCATTAAAAGAGGGAAATTTAAAGCAGGCATACAAAATCCTGGAATTTACAGAGAAAAGAATGAAAGAGGGCCGATACAAGGTAGCAAACGTTGAAGGGTGGCTGCCTGAAAATAAAAATGTCCCGCCTCAGGTGTTGAATAATTTTTACTATCATGTGTTTAATGCCACTCAAGTGGTGGATGAGGATATGCAAACCGATTTTAACCAATTAGCTAAAAACGACCCCTCGCANCCGGTATTTCTGTACAATTCCATTTTTTGCAATCTTCGGAATGATACTTTGGTGCATAAAGAAGATCACCGTCAACAAATTCAAGCACAAATTGACGGACTGTACGGCAAGATTGATTCTTCACTGGTTAATGCCTTAAACCTGGAGTGGCAGTTCAGAATACTGGATGTGCTGGACACCATGGAAAACATGCAGGATAAAATGGCTGAATGCATCCAAAGAATTAAAAAATTCTACCATATAAAAGAAGGAAATCTGGAAAATGCATGGAAATTATCGTACGTTTATGCCCGTATGGGCGACTACATTAATGCAGCCCAAAACATGGAACCATGGCTTTTTTTAAAAAATACTCCCGAGGAATTTTTGTTTTCATATATCAGTTATGCAGGAAGGATTCATGATCTGTATATGAGTAGAACCTTCTCAAAAGCAATGCAAAGGGCATTTGAAATGAATAAAGATAAATTTTGCAAGCTTTTTGGAGAACCTTATCTAAGTTTCCAAGTTTTGGAAAACCCCGAAGTCAGGAAATTGTATTTAACGAATTGTAAGTGATATTAATAGGCATGTCCCGTTTTCAAACGTTCGTGATCATCTTTCAGTTCACGTTTTAACAGCATGGCTGCCGACAAAGCCATCAAGAAATTTTTTGTTTCTTTATCCAGATTTTTAACATACCAAACCTTACCGACGTTCATACAACTTACGCCCATAATGGGTTTGTTGTTTTTGTCAAAAACCTCAAATCCAATTATTTGTCCCGTAAATCCGGGACTTCCGTTTTTCTTTCTGTAGGCATTAACACCTTTAATTTCATAAACTTCATTTTTAAAGAAAAATTTTCCTTCGCTGATGTGTTCCTTGGTCATGATGTAAGGAGGCTCATTGATTAAAAATGATGCTTTAACGGAAGTGTCGGAAAGAAGGATGATTTTACCTGAGAAGATATTTTCATATTTTAAAGGGAATGGGTAGGGAATGAAATCCGGAAGTTGCTTTTCTTTGATTTTATTTAAGCAAAATACAGCTGCTTTGAATGGTTGATTCACACTGTCGTTGGAATTTAAAACAAATGAAAATTTTTCTTTCATACCGCTAAAGCGCAAAATGAAAGGAAAGTGATATCCTTCTGTCCACGAACGCTTGATTTTTTTTGCTGTGTATTCGGTTCCCAATTCCATATCCTTGAACCAATGCAGGGCCTGACGGTTTTTGATATCAAAAGTTTCGCCTTCAGTTACCAGGCTGTCGGAAATATAGGCGTGCTGGGTTTTACAACTCCATAATAATATTCCAATGACGATGGTAATACAACTTCTTGCCATATGGGTTCTGTTCATCTTTTCAAATATAATCAAATCATTTAAACTGTTTATTAATTAAAACTTTCATCCATGCTTCTTCCCATTTTTTTACGGAAAAATATTCTTCTGTTTTTTTTCGGGCATTTTTCCCCATGGTTCGGATTAAATCATGATCATCAATAAGTTTGAGTATAAATTTTTTCCATTCCGATGGATTTTTAGCCAAAAAACCGTCAATACCGTGACTGATGATTTTAGGATTTGCCCCTAAATGCGAAGCTACAACGGGCTTTCCGCATGCCATACAAACCAATGCTTTCAGACCGCATTTTCCATTTGTCCAGTTTTCATCAGGCAAGGGCATAATGCCGAAATCAAATTTTTGTATGGTATGTACTTCGCTGTCCTCGGCCCATTCGACAAATTCAATCGGAAAAAGTGTTTGCGGCATCGCAGCATCTTTACCTGAGCATAATATAAACCTGAATTTCTTTTCTTTGTAAATCTCATCCAAAACAGGAAAAACAGTGATCAGATGCTTTAGGGTAGTGGGGCTTCCAATCCATCCGATGACGGGTATTTTTTCGGTTAAATGCTTTTCGGTATTCGAAGGAAAATATTTTTCCGTATCCACAACCGTGGGTAAGTAAATGGTATTGCGATTATACGGAATGAGTTGTTCAGCAAGCCATTCATTTCCTGCAAAAACAGCCGAAGCCAATCGAGCAGTTCGGAATGTTTTGGTTTTACTTTTAAGAAATGACCAAAAACGATTTCCCTCGCTGGTGTCGGGGATCCAAAGGGCATCGTCCACATCATAAATAATATGCTTTTTTAATATCTTGGCTATCCTTTCAAAAAAAATAAACCCCAAAAAATAGCTTTCCCTTTGTATGAAAATTACATCGTGGGAAAAAAGATATTTAAGGTGAAAAAATCTTTTTATGAGGCATTTTACCAAAATAAAAACTTTCAGTAACCATTTCCCTTTTGAATAAAAAATTTTGTCATCCGATGGGCTTAACAAATAAGCATAAGTGTAGGGGATATGATTCTCTTCCAAAAGTGGAATGAATTGCTCGATTCTGTATCGTTGTGAAGGGGAACGTCCGGGACGGTGAGGAGCAATGAATAAAATTTTTGGATTCATCAGATTTACCAAAATTAGAAAAAAACTTCAGGGAAAGGAATATTTTATATGTTTGCAAAAAATGCGTAGAACATTGTTGCTTTTTGTCCTATTCTTTTTTTGTTTCATCCTTTTCTCACAGGATAAGAAAGATACTATTTATCTGATGAATGGAAATATTGTTACTGAAAAGGTAATAGATACATTGCTTGGGGCCATTACCATCTATGATACCAGGAAAGACAACAAAAAAATTCATTACGAGTGGGACCAACTTTATAAGGTATCATTTTCCAACGGATTTCAGCGGTATTATTACTACCAGGATACAACCATTTACAATTGGTTTACGCGTGATGAAATGTGGCTGTTTATGAAAGGAGAGCGTGATGCAAGGAAAAATTTTGTTTCGTGGGGGACACGTATTGGGGCTTTTTCTGCAGGATTACTGGGAGGATTGAGTGGTACATTCTGGACACCTTTATTGCCCTATACGTTTATGGCATTTAACGGAATAACCAAAGTGCGAGTAAGGCCTCATGCGGTTTCGGATCCATCATTGGTACAATATGATCCTTATTTATTGGGTTTCGAACGAGTGGCCAGGCAAAAAAGAAAAGTAGGTGCGGTAATTTACGGAACTATCGGTTCTGCTACCGGATTAGGATTGTTTTTGATCTTTCATAAGCATTACCCGGAACATTTGCGAATTCAGTTTTTGAGGATCAACATATAATTATTTCAAAAACTTTAACACATTTCAATCAGCTTCGGCATAATATTTTGTCGTTTAAATGAAAAAACAATAAATTTATGCACATGAAAAAAATGCTTTTTTTGACCTTGATGGTTGCTTTTGTTTACGGGCAACCTGAAAAAGGTGCTCCGAAAATGGTGGCCGATTTTTTGCCGGGATATTATGTTCCTTTGAAAGGCGATACAGTAAAAGGTGAGATCCAAATAAACCTGGAAAATCCGGCTATGGCTTATCAAAGCTTTAGTTTTCGTACAAAACCTGGGGCCAAAGCCAATAATTTTACAACCAAAAAGGCTAAGGCATACGGCTTTGGTAATCAACATTATACCCTTGTTTCGTTCGATCCACAGACGCAGGTTTTTATGAGGGTTTGGGCCAGAGGAAGGTTAATGTTTTATGAATATATGGAAGAAGGGGCGAAAGAGCCGGTATTTTTTATTCAGGAGCCTGCTTCGGAAGATCCTGAGAAAAAAGAGTTGAAAAAATTGAGCAAATTGCATTATAAACGGGAATTGAAGCCTTACATGAAAGACCAACCTATGATTTGGAATGACCTTGATAAGTTCAATTTTGTACCCGAAAAAATTGCCAAAAGCATACAGGAATTCAATTCCATGTATGCAGCCTCGTCAACAGAGTAAAAACCTTTTTTAACTCAAAAATACGGGCTTTCAGCCCGTTTTTTTGTTTTCATAAAAAAATAAAAAAATGGAAAAATTTGGAATTAAATTCCAAAAAATTCCATATTTTTGTGGTGATGATTTTACGCACGGCACATAAGCGTCTGGTGTTCCTGGCAAGAAAATTCAAGGCCGTTGCGGTTACCGGGCCCAGGCAGTCGGGCAAGACCACCCTGGTAAGAAAAGTTTTTCCACGCTTGCCTTATCTGAATCTTGAAAATCCCGATACGCGCAGGTTCGCTTCGGAAGATCCGCGCGGATTTTTATCCTCGTATCCTTCCGGTGCCATTTTGGATGAAGCCCAACGCGTACCGGAATTGTTTTCCTATCTACAGGAAATACTGGATGCACGTAAAAAAACCGGGCGTTATATCCTTACCGGTTCAAACCATTTCCTTTTACAGGAAAATATATCACAAACTCTCGCCGGCAGGATTGGTTATCTGCAGTTGCTGCCTTTTACTTCTCATGAACTTTTTGAATCCAAAAAACTTCCTGCCTCCGATGATGTTTTAATGCTGAAAGGGTTTTATCCGCCCGTTTATGCACAACGCATTCCCCCCACCGATTGGTATGCCAACTATATCAGGACTTATGTGGAAAGAGATGTCAGGCAATTAAAAAATATCGGGAACCTTTATGCTTTCGAACGTTTTTTGCGCCTTCTGGCCGGCCGCCATGCTCAGGAATTAAATTATTCTGCTTTGGCCGTAGAGGCCGGGCTCGACGTTAAAACCATACAGGCCTGGGTGGGATTGCTTGAAAGCAGTTTTGTGGTTTTCCTTCTGAAGCCTTATTATCGTAATTTTAATAAATCACTCATCAAAAGGCCTAAAATTTATTTTTATGATTCAGGCTTGGTTTGTTATTTGCTTGGCATCCAGAACAAAAACCATTTAAGAACACATCCGTTAAGAGGTTCCATATTTGAAGGTATGGTCATAGCCGATATCATAAAACACATTGCCCATAAGGGGCTTTATGCTAATTCCTTTTTTTGGCGCGACAAAACCGGGCATGAAGTGGATCTGATTCTTGAAATGTACGGAAAAACAATGGCAGTGGAAGTAAAATCAGCACAAACCTTTCAGGATCCATTTTTGAATTCATTGAAATATTGGAAAAAACTGGATGGTAAAAGTATGGGCTATGTGTTGTTTGGCGGACATCAATCCTTTAAGCGTACCGATCAAATTCAGGTTATGAACTGGAAAGCGAACGAAACTTTGATTAAAAAATAAAAAAAGTAGAAAAATTTGGAATCAGATTCCAAATTTTTCCAAATTATTCCATCATGATTTTTCTCCGATAATTTCCTTTATCGCTTCTTATATGAAGGATATATGTTCCGGGAGTTAATTAGCCTGTGCATATTTCGAGGAGTTTTTTACGATGGATGTATGGCCGTTGAATGTACTTTTCTAACCGTGATGTCCGTTAGATAAATATTAAAGTTATTCATGTTTGGATATTCAATTAGCAAGCTATTATTTGCGGGTTAGGAAAAACATTAAATTCCATAAGAAAATGATAAACTAATTTATATTCATTATTGAAATTTAACGATTATTGATTATAAAAATTTCCACTAAACTACATTTTAACAAAGCACATTAAAGATTGTCATACCAATTTCTAACCCTTGGAATTTTAAAATCGCTCATCATCGGATTTCGGAGATTCATGGAAAAATTATATCCTTTTCTAAAGCCAAAAGGTATCCACTGTATTCGAAATTCCCAACACCGCAATTCCCTGTAAACGTCAACGCTGGTATAGCTGAATTGTCTGGCTTTAAAGTCCCAGCCACTGGTAATGCCAAATTGCCAGAATTTACCAGGCTTAAGGTCCAGTCTGCCGTTAAGCACATGATCCCATTGGCCTTTATTGCCTATGCTTGAATAACTCATGGTATAAAACAATCCTGCATTCCACGATTGGAAATTTTCATCCGCATAGCGCTCGGCGGCATTGGTTAAGTTCGGGGCTTCCCTTTTGAAGTTTTTATTCTTTAAAATTTCAGGATTGATACTAATATTCACGGCAGAACTTGCATTTATAAACCGTGCAGGTCTTCCGTTTTTGTTCCATTCGAATTCGTTTAATCTTCTGTTGGTGATTTTATCGGTGGTATAGGGATCGAAAGTGGCGTTGCCCACCCAATCAAAGAATTTAAAAAATACATTCCTTGCAGAAACGCTTATCAACGACATATGAAAACTGTCGGCGGCGAAGTTGTAAGAACCGCTGATGCTGAGGTTCTGAAGCCAGACTTTTTTCGTATATCGTTGAGCAGTATCGTTTTTGGATTTTGTTTTAGCTTCAATGTTATTGTTTAAGTTCAGCGACAATGCATTTTGCTTTCCTCTGGAAGTTCCTCCGTAAATACCGATTTCATGAATCGAGTAATATTGAATGAGGGAGGAGTTAGGAATTTCAATTTTTCTCCACCATCCCCATTCCTCTTTACCGAAATCGGGGCGATAGATATAAGACAAGGTGGGAATGAGCAGGTGCCTGATTTGCTTAACTTTTCCCTTGCGGAAGATGTAATCGAAGTAAATTCGGGTGGAGGCATTCATGGAAGCATTGGCTTCCGGGGCCCAGGAAAATTCCTTTATCGTATCGGTTTTCAGAGCATTGTTTTCATATCGTTTCCGAATAGTTTTGTCATACATTACCGCACTAAGATTCAGGGCCGGTGTTATGGTAATGTATTTAAAAACGAAAAAATTTGTACTGAGGGGAATTAAATGCCTTGCTCCATAACGCATGGTTTTGGTAAGGTCTTGCTTAAAAAGGGTTGTATCTTTTCCTGCCAAATCGTTTTTGGCCTCGAAGGAATAACTGATGCCCAGGCGGGTAAGTACGTTTTCACGCACGGAAGTTTTTTTCTTAAAAGGGAAAAAACGGTTAACATTCCAGGTGATCTGAGGTAATGTCAGGGTAACGTCGTGGCTTTGCATGTTCTGGCTGTGCAGGGCGCTGATCAGAAGTTGGCTTCCGTGGAAATTTTTGGAAAAACTGATATTGGAATTTACGGCATTCGTCAGGAACTGGCCCGTATTCAGGGCATTGAAGCGATTGTATTTGTTGCTCATGTAATTCACCTGCGATTGAAAATTCATCGTGGGGTTTGAACGGTTATCGGTGCGGTGAACCCAACGAAAAGAATAGGACTGTTGTATTTGAAAATTTCCCGGGATGTCCCTGTCGCCGCTCAGGAATCGGCTATAACCGCCTTCCAGCATACCGGCCATTTTGTAGCGTACGTTGTAGTTGTTCAAAATCCTAACTCCAAAACTTCCGTTTGTGTAAATGTCGGTTCTGAAAGTAAGATCGGTTTTGTCGCTGATGGCCCAGTAAAATCCGCCATCCCTAAGGTTAAGGCCCAACCCGGGGCTGTTCCCTACGAACGGCAGGAGAATACCGCTTTTTTGTTTTCTGGTATTCGGAAAGTAGCCGAAAGGCAATACAAGTGGGGTGGGGATTCCGGCTATTTCGAGATAAATCGGGCCGGTAACGATCTTATCGTCGGGAATTACCTTTGCCTTTTTAGCCCTGAAAATTGTTTTTGAATTCGGATCATTACATGGGATGCATTTCATGTCATTCAGATATACAATATCATTTTGTGTGACTTTGATTTCTTTTCCATAAACCAGCAGATCCGTTTGCTTTGTAAAAGCTCCGTAAATTTTACCTTTTTTTGTTTTAAGGTTATAAAGCATTTTTTCCGACTCCATAATTTCACCGGCATCATGAAATTTAACCTTGGTAATCTTTCCTAAGGAGTCGGTTCCGCCCGTAGAAAGAATGGTCTGATTTTCTGTATCGATGCAAAGGCGGTCGGCTTCCAGTTTCTTGTCGGTATATTCCACAACGGCACTTCCATACAGGCATGCATTGTTTTCATCAACATTAAAAGTAACCGAATCGGTACATGTAAAATGTAACGGAGCATCAAGAAAGTCGTTATCTACTTCCAGGGTATCATGGGATGCCGTAGTTAATGAGTCATTTTGGCCAAATACCGGAGCGGATATTAACAATCCCGTAAGGAAAAAAAAACTTATGCTTTTGAATTTCAAAAACACCCCTGGGCTAACTTTAGCTTGCAAACCTAAAAAAATTGGCGTTTGCATTGGAGTTGCTTTGGTTAAATTTATTAAAATGAGTACTAAAACAAACATTTTTTTGTTTTTATTTTTTTATGCATTTGTTTTCTCCCAAACTTTAAATCAAATCAAAACCATTGTGATTGATCCCGGCCACGGCGGCAAAGACCCGGGCTGTAACGGAATTTTTGCCAAAGAAAAAGATGTCAGTTTGGCCGTATCGTTAAAACTTAAAAATTACATTGAAAAATACTTACCCGATGTTACGGTGATCATGACACGCGAAAAGGATGAATTTGTGGAGTTGGAGGAAAGAGCTCAGATTGCCAACCGCAATAAAGCCGACCTCTTTATTTCCATTCATTGCAATGCTGCCGGAAAGCCGGTCATGGTCAAGGACCCCAAGACCAAAAAAATGAAAGTGAAAATGAGGAAGAATGCCCGCGGTAAGCTTGTTCCTGTGGAAACCATTAATCCTGAACCTTACGGCACCGAAACCTATGTGATGGGAATAAAGAATGAAGAAGGAAAAATGCAGGTAGCCATGCGCGAGAATGCTGCTATCTATCTGGAAGACGACTATGAAAAAAAATACGGGGGGTTCGATCCCGATAGTGAAGAGTCGTACATTATCATGAGCAATTATACCTCTGCTTTGGTGATTAAAAGCGCCATGCTCGCCATGAAAATGCAGGAAGATTATAAACGCTTTGCGGGCAGGATTGATAAAGGCGTTCATCGGCAAAGCATTTGGGTGCTGTGGCGTACGTCCATGCCCAGTGTGCTGACGGAAATCGGATACCTTACGAACCCTCTGGAAGAAAAATTCCTGGCATCGGATGAAGGGCAGGAATATCTGGCTAAATGTATGGCCCGGGCCATCCGCAGGTTTAAATGTGAAAATGAAGGCAGAAAATATCAGTTCGATGATGAGTTGGAAAAAATGACTCCATTGGAAAATGAAAATCTTCTGGCCATAAAATCCGGCTCCAAAAAACTTACCGATTCACTTAGTACATTAATTAAAAATGATGCAAATAAAGAACCAGACAATGAGCATACTCTACTTAAAGACGAATCGGGCTCAGTCAAGGAAACGACATATAATGACAGTGGAACTGTAAATCCTGAAGGTCAGACCATTCCGGACAATACCAAACAAGGGATTATTTGTGACAGTATCTCTGATACCTTACCCATGTATAAAATTCAGTTTGCCACAAGTCCTACATTGTTGGATTTATCAAAGTATTCCGATAAGGGATTAATATGCCCGCATTTTTATGTACAGAACAATTTGTATAAATATGTTTCCGGTAATTTTACAAAAATGAAAGAAGCTGCAATACATCAAAAAGAATTAATGGACAAAGGATTTAAGGATTGTTTTGTGATAGCATGGTATAAAGGTAAGCGTATCTCTATCGAAGAAGCAAAGCAACTTCATCGTTATACAGGGAATTAACATTTTTCTGTTATTAAAACAAGCATATATTTTAACATTTGGTATGGGCATAAATCTATCTTAGCAAACATGAATTTAATTTCCTTTTCTTTCGCCTTTCGAAGTATCGTATTGTTTTTAATTTTGTTGTTTCAAAATGATGCTATTGTCATTACACATAATATACCTCAAAGCGTAAAGCCCGGAGGGCAGTATGACATAGAATTGAAAATAAAGAAAGGAAGTGTATCGGGCTTTGCCAAATTTAATCTGGATTTGCCTGAAGGCATCACCATCAAAGAAAAGGAAAATGCAGGTGCATCATTTTCGCAACAAGGTACGATTGCCAAATGGGTATGGACCATGCTGCCTTCGACTGATGAGATGGTATTAAAGTTTACCATGACGTTTGCTTCCGACATGTCCGGTTTAAAGAATATTTCCGGTAAGTTTTCTTATATTTTAAATAATGAAAAAGCGGTGAAGGATATGGATCCATTAGCGGTTCAGGTGGGTGATGCAGTGGCTGCAAATGAGGGGGAACAAAAGAAAGCCCCCTCTTCAGTTCAACCACAAAATAACAATACTGTTGACGAAAAACCGATTAAAGATACATTGAGCAATGCACAAACATACCAAGAACCGCAAGCACAACCGGAAATTACGCGAAAAGTGGATAAAATATCCGACCTGGAATACAGGATATACCTTACTATTAGAAAAGGAAAAAATATTTCTGGTTTTGCAAAATTTTCGGATAATTTGCCTGAAAGCATGAATGCACGTGCCCTGCAAACTGACGGTGCATCTTTTTCAATCTCTGATTATCGTATTAAATTTGTTTGGGTAAATGTGCCGGAAAAGGAAGTGTTAAATATTTCGTATGTTTTAACCGGTAAGCCTACAGATAATGATTTTTTGTTGGGAGAGTGGGTTTACCTTGAAAACGAACAAAGTAAAAAAGTAACATTAACCAAATGGACATGGAAAGACGCACCAACTCAAAGCACTTCTGAGCCTTTAGCCGGTAAAGAAAATAACCAAAATGCACCTGAGAAAGATAATCAGAATCAGGCTACAAATGAAAGCACTTTGGTAGTTCAGCAAAATGTAAATCAAGATAATAAGACTACGGAAATCCCCGGCGATAGTAAAACCAAAGAAACTGCAAGTGTTTCGGAAACTACTGGCCAAAGTATTAATGCCAACGTCATTTTCAGGGTTCAGGTGGGGGCATTTAAAGCTCCATCACAGTCTCCTTCAACTTTTGCTAAGGCCAGATCACTCGACCAGACTCCCACCACTGAAATGGCAGATGGCTTTACCAAATATATCATCGGAAAATATAAAGAATATCGTTCTGCCCGCGACAAAAGGGAAGAAGTCAGAGGAACTGTACCCAGTGCATTTGTGGTAGCCTACAACGGTCCTAATCGCATAACCGTGCAGGAAGCCTTAATGGTATCCAATCAAAAGTGGATACGTTGAAAAATTGTATATTTGTATAAATGCAGGGCAAAATTTCAAAATTTTTTTGTTTGATTTTTGTGTTTTGCCTTTTTCAGTTTTTAAAAGCCCAAACTGACAGTTCTTTTTTTGATAAACTTACTCCCGAGGAATTACAAAAATATTACGAAAACGAACCTGAATTCAAGTACTATAAAGGCCCTTTACATGTGGGCGACAGTTTGTTCAAATCCCTTCAACCTTGGGTAGTGCCCACCCAAACCGTTCATGCCCCAACTTTGTATCATGAGGACCGCGACTTGCCGGGCATGGCTATTGAAAGCGATACGGCAGGCCAAAAAGATTTGTTTGCTTTGAAGCCCAAGATTTCGCTTGGTGCCGGGAGGTTAAATTATTTTGGTGATTTGCATACAAAGAAATTTCAGAACCCCTTGATTGGGCGTTGGGGATATCATCTGGAAGTTTCTCAGCAACTAAATGAATATTTGCAACTCAATTTTTTTACGTTATTCGGCAAATTGTCGGCTACGGAATGGGATCACCCCAGGCGTGCCAATTTTCTTTCCGAAATTCGTTCGGGCGGAGCATTTTTGTTGTATGATTTCGGTAATTGGGTAAGCCCCAAATACATGATGAAGCCCTTTATTTCTTTGGGCATTTGCGGATTTGAATTTTTAAGCAAAACCGATTTAAAAGATAAAAACGGTAATCTATATCATTACTGGTCTGATGGCACCATCCGAAACATGCCGGAAGACGGGCCTGATGCACATCAGTCAATAATAATTCAACGCGATTATAATTACGAAACCGATATTCGTGAAAATAATGTGGATTTATTCGGCAGATATCCCGAACGATCCTTTGCTATTCCGATAGGAATCGGTTTTGTGGCTAAAGTTACTGACAGATTTGACGTGAAATTCGGTTATCAGTTTTTTATAACCAAAACTGATTATATCGATGGAATTACAAACAAAAATGGAGGCAATAAAAGGGGGGACTATTTCGGCTACACCTCTTTAAGTTTGCAATACGATTTGTTGTATCGTAAAATCAGGTTGTGGCCTGAACGAGACAAGCCCAAAAACACCTTGGATTTCCTTGCAATGGACAAAGAAGATCGTGATGAAGACGGGGTGAGGGACTGGGATGATTTGTGCCATGGAACCCCAAAAGGAGTTAAGGTAAATTTCGACGGTTGTCCGGAAGACCTGGATCAGGATGGAATTCCCGATTACCGTGATGATGAACCCCAAAGCCCTCCGGGTGCCTTAGTAGATGCCAAAGGGGTGGCAGTGAATGATGAATATTGGGCAAACTGGTATTCTCAATATTTAAATGATACCATTGATCCTAACCCTGACATTGTGTATTTGGGAAATATTTACACCAATAAAGAAAACACGGAAGTAGCAGGGGAACTCAGGAAATCAAAAGATTATTTTACGGTAGAGTTAGCTCGTTACAAGGGGGCAATACCTCCGGATGAACTTTCTCTGTTACTGAGTATCGGGGATATTGAATCGGTTATGCTGGAGGATGGAACAACGGTGGTATACACTGCCGGTAATTACAAAAAAGTTAAAACAGCCATAAAGCGCAGGGATGAATTTCGGGCTATGGGCCATTCAAAAGCGGTAGTGGCAATTAAATCAGGTAAGAATATCCAGCCTATAACTGACGAAGAAGCCCTACAGCTTTCATTAAAACCAGAGGGCGATCTTTCTTTTAATCCAAAAAAATTAAAACAATTTTCCAATACACAAGTTAAAAAGGATACAGTTAATTTTTCACAGAATAATTCCCTTTCTCAAAACAACAATATAAATGCTAATTCAGGAAATGGCTCTGTTACGAGCATTGATGAATCAGAAATGGCAATGGAAGAAAATTTTGGCCCCAATGATATCATTTACAGGGTACAATTAGGTGCATTTAAAAACAGAATTTCAACCGAGGCAGTATTCAATGTGAATGTTAAAGTACTTGAACTAAAAACCGGTGAAAACATTTACCGATATGTTACAAAGGGATTTAAAACTATTGAACAGGCGGCCGCCGTCCGTGCCGATTTGGTTCTTCAAGGATACAGTGATGCTTTTGTTACTGCATATAAAGGTGGAAAGCGCATACTCATGTCTCAGGCTGGAGGAATTGTTGAAAAAGGTTACAAGGAAGATTTGAATGAAAATAAAACTTTCAGTTCCATAAACAAAAAACTGGTAGTATTCCGAATTCAGTTGGGAGCCAATAAACGCCCCAATCAGGTGGCTGCTGCTGAAGAAAAATATAAGGGCCTTGGGGAAATTATTAAGCAAAACACAACTACCGGGAATGTTAGGATGATGGTGGGAACATTTAGCAAATATGATGATGCCGAGAAATTCCGTAAAGAGTTGGAAAAAAAGGGCATCACCGAGGGGTTTATTGTTGCTTTTTTCAAAGACGAGCTTATTTCCATACAAGAGGCAATGGAATTGTTAAAATAATTTACAATAGCATATCCTAGTGTTTTATTTGTTAAATTTGAAGTGCTATGAAAAAGAAATTAATTACGAGCGTTGCATTTTTTGCATTGTTTTCCTTTGTTAGTGCTCAAGATGATAAGGCACCAGTTAAAAAGGAAAAAATTTCTAAGCAGTCTTCGCCGAAAACCGAAACCGTCATTCTTCCTGATGGAACTTCAACCGTGGTAACCAAAAGTGCCGATAACAAGAGAGAAGAAGCGCGTCAAAATCAGAACCGAAGAACAGGAAAAATGGAAGCGGTTGAGGTGAAAGAAATCAAAACCCAGGATCCAAAATAATCAAGGGTGATTGATTTAAAATAAGAAGCAATCTAAAGAATTATAATTTCAGTCTTCAAAAAAACATACTTTTTTATAAGCATCAGTTTACTGATGCTTTTTTTCTTTTCAATATCAAGGATTTGCCTTGTTTTCTTTAATCAAGTTCACTTTAAATCCTTACTAACCGTTGATATTTTAAGGTTGTGGTTTTTCGGATTACGATTTGATCTGGTTTCGGTTTTCGTGATATGGGTTTTTGTGTTGCCATTTGTTTTTGCATATGACTTTTCGCAAAAAAATATTTTAAGAAAAGCTGCATTATTCTTTTTTTATTTTTTGTTTTTTTTATTTATTTTATTTAATGTAATTGATGTTGGTTATTTTCCTTTTATTCACCATCGTTCCACATCAGATATTTTTTATCAGTTGGCCGGTCAAACGGATGTAATTCGGCTGATACCCCATTTTATCACCATCAATCCAGTGTTGCCTATCATTTATATTCTGTTGCTGGCTGTATTTCTGATATTCCTGAAAAATACCTTATGGATAAAGTTTGTTTTTAATAAATCAAAAAATATGTTGCATCGAATTGGTTTTATCATTGTTGCTTCTGCTATAACGTTTTGGGGAATCAGGGGAACCGGCAGGATTCCGCTTGACACAGCAGATGCTCTGAAATATGCCACTCCCGAAAATATGCATGCCGTACTTAACACACCGTTCACCATTATTAAATCATTTGAAAAAAATACTTCCACTCCGTTTGTACTTGAATATTTCAGTACAATTACCGAACCCGGTTATTTGTACGTACCGGAAACTAAGCCTACGGAACCTGTAAAAAAAAATATTGTAGTTGTTATCCTGGAGAGTTTTTCAAAAGAATATACATCGCTTTCCGATCCAATGAACAGTTTTACCCCTTTTCTTGACTCGCTCATGAAGCATAGTTTGGTATTTAGCAATTGTTACGCCAACGGCTTAAAATCCATCGATGGAATACCGGCTATTTTATCTTCATTGCCGGCTTATTTGGATGACCCTATCATCAATAGTCATTTCAATTATGTATCGGTTCATTCTTTTGCAACCTTACTGAAAAAATGGGGATATACCAGTGTTTTTATGCATGGAGGATTTAATGGCACAATGAATTTTGATGCATATGCCATATCAGCAGGTTATGACAAGTATTTGGGCAAAAATGAATATCCAAATCCAGATGATTTTGATGGTTCATGGGGAATCTGGGATGAACCTTATTTAAATTATGCAGGAAAGGTAATGGATACTTTACAACGCCCTTTTCATGTGGCACTTTTTACTTTATCATCTCATCATCCATTTAATATTCCAGAACAATACATTCACAAATTCAAAGAGGGGCCCTATGAAAATTTGAAGTCGATTCAATATACAGATTATGCTTTACGGTTATTCTTTGAAAAGAATAAAAATAAATCCTGGTTCCAAAACTCTATTTTTGTCTTGACGGCCGATCATACTTCGCTTTCCGGTCATCCTTTCTACATTACTCCGGCAGGCCTTCATTCCATACCATTATTGATTTATGACCCATCAAAAAAAAATTCAGAAACATACAAAAAAACAGCTCAGCAAATTGATATTCTCCCGACAGTAATGGATTATGTCGGATATCCGTTTGCTTTTTATTCTATGGGAAATTCTTTGTTGCGGCCAAGCGTAAACGAACATGCCGTGTTTTATTATTCCGATGGATATTATTTGGTTAAAGACAGTCTGATGTGCCGTTGGAACAAACTAAATAAAAAATTTGAATTTTTAAAATTAAACAATGAACCCATATCCACACTCACTTTACATCAGGAAAAAGAAATGAGTGAAGAACTTTTGGAACATTTGAAAAGGTTTTCCAGTTTATTAAGATCAGGCGGTTCAAGACATTATACTAAAACCCCGAACCAAATCCAAGGTAAAAGCCCTTCAGGTAAGGAGTAATGCTGTATTCAAACCTTAAAACAAAATCATAGTATGAGCTGATTTGAAGGCCAAAACCGTAGCCGAACGGAATTTTGGTTTTATTGAAAATATCATCGGGAAGTACGTCAAAATTCAAATCTGTTTTACCGGCATCGGCAAATGCGGTTAATTCCATTGAAAAAGGTACTTCATTAAATTGTCTTAACCGGCGAAAGGGCAATTTAAAATATCGGGTAGGCAACAAAACGTAACGTAATGTGCTACGGCCGAAGAGATAGTTTCCTCCGTCCATTATGAAATATTCAAAACCCCTGATAGTATAGTTCCCGTATCCCAAACCGCGGATAAAAAAATATCCCGGGTAATTTTCTGATATCATATTTCGTCCTGCTGCAAGAAATGAACCGATAAATTTTTTAAAGAAAGCATGATGATATTGTAAGGAAATTTGATGTATGGCCAGTCGGAATGAAGTCTGATTAAAATAATAATCACTTTTTAATGAAAATGAAAATCCCTGCATCGGGTTAAATTTATTGTCGCGTTGGTCGAAATGAAATTCATAACCTAAATTGAAAAAAGAAAATTTATTTTTATCAATATGAAAGAAATAAGGTTGTAAAAGCAATAAGGTATCACTTATCTTGAACGCACGATGGTAGAAGTTGAATTTATGTTCGGAAAGTGTAGCGGGTCTGTAGAGCACTGATGCTCCCGAAGTTTGACCAAGGAGCAAATACGGAAATGGTGAGTATTTGGTTAATTGACGGTTATCTCGAATACCATAGTGAAGATTGCCTGATTTTTCATAAGTATATTCCATCCTGATGCCCAAGGTTTGTTTTTTATTCAGGTAAGGAAAGCGATAAACAATTCCCAGAACCTGATTATATCCGTAAGCCACATGGAAGTAAAGCCGGTCTTTGTTTCCTGTTGTGTTATCGATAAGCAGGTAACAACCCAGTAAAATTCTTTTCCAGTCCTTATTCAGCCACCATGCATTTACATTTCGATCGAGGAAGGAAACATAAGTGGCAGGAATGATATACCACCGTTCCTTTACATGAATTTCCAATGTAAAACAACGTGAGGATAAATCTTTATTTACCAATACACTGTCGTATACAAAGAGTTGAGTACGCATCAGATTCTTTTGGGTTTGGGTTCTGATTTCTTCAATAAGATGCTCGGGGACAGAGTCATTTTCGGCTAATGGACATTCCCTTTTAATAACATAGGATTTTGTTTTGTCGTTACCTTTGGTGGTAATTTTTTTTAAAATAAAATACGTTTGAGAATAACCCTTAAGAACAAATAAATTAAAAATGAAAAAAAATAAAACACTGCGCATCAGATGTTCAGGTAATGCAGGAATGCATCAAGGCGTTTCTTCAGGTCTTCATCATAGGAAGAATAATTATAAGTGGCTTTTATGGTGTAATTATAACGGTGGAATGTTTGAATAATACCCGAAAGATCGTCGCGGTTTACTTTCAGTGTTACTTCCAGCATGGTAGAGTCGGGTCTGGACGATACATTCATGCTTAAGATTTTGGCATCATTGCTTTCCACGATGTTGGCAATTTGCGTGGCTGAATAATCGCGTTGGTTCAGTTCAAGTACCAAAATTCCCCCGGGATGCATGACGGCGGTTAATTCCGATAATTTGTAAATCAAACTGCGCATGTGTACGTTGCCCAGATATTCTTCCCGGTCATTTACCACGGGAATCAGGGTTAGCGAAAATTCGCTCATCATTTTGATGAGTTCAAACACATGCTGATGACCGAAAATGAATATCCTGGAAAATTTATTGATTAAGCTTTGTAAAGTGTCGTCGGGGTTTTCATGATCAAGAAGGGTAGTCTCATCCACAATACAAAGATATTTTTTTTTATCTATGACAGGCAAATGCGACACCTTGAAATGGTCCATGCAATCCAGGGCCGTCATGATGGAATCGGTGGGGAGCAGCGGTGGAATTTCTTCACTGATGAGTTCGTGACAAAGCATATGTTCCACCAAATTTACAAATTATATGCACCCGTTTGTTTTTGTTCCTGTAATGAAACAAAATGGAAATACATTCCGTTTTCGTCGGCCATGAGTTGGGCGTGTGACCCCTGCTGAACTACTTTGCCTTTGTTAAGCAGAATAATTTTATCGGCATTTCGGATGGTGGAAAGTCGGTGTGCAATGATGAGTGTGGTTCGGTTTTTCATAAGTTCCTGCAGGGCAAGCTTTATGTAATGCTCGCTTTCTGAGTCGAGGTTGCTGGTTGCCTCGTCGAGAATAAGAAAATCAGGATTTTTGAGAATGGCACGGGCAATGGCGATGCGTTGGCGTTGGCCTCCGGATAGTTGTATGCCGCGTTCACCCACCTTGGTTTCCAGGCCATCGGGAAATTTTCTGATAAATTCATCGGCATAGGCCTTTCGGCAGGCAAGCCAGATATCTTCTTCATTAGCACCTGTACATCCATAGGTAATGTTCTGACGGATGGTGCCTGAAAACAAAAAATTTTCCTGTGGTACCACACCTATGTTTTTTCTCCACGAGTAAAGGTCAATATCTTGAATAGTTGTGGAGCCATATTTAATCGTTCCAGCCGAAGGCTCAAAGAACCTGAGCAATAATGATACTACCGTGGATTTTCCGGATCCGCTGGGGCCCACCAAAGCCGTGATTTTCCCTTTTTCAATTTCCAAACAAACCCGATCAAGAACTTTAACGTCGGGGCGTGCAGGATAATAAAAATCAACATGATCGAAAACAATGTTTTCTGAAATTCCATCGATTGAAAATTTACCCGAGTTTTTTTCCTCAGGTTCATCGATGTACTGAAATAAGCGATCGGCAGCACCTAAGGCACGTTGGATTGATGCCAGTTGCTCAGGCAACCCGCCCAGTGATCCAGCCACAAATAAGGAAAGCATTAAAAACCTTCCGAATTGCTCGGCTTCCATTTGGCCTTGAATTTTCATTTTAACCATCAAAAACAACACAAAAAATATAGTACCGAACACGCAAGTAATGATAAAAGCAAAAAAACTTCCACGAAAAATGCCGAATGAAATGCCGGCCTTTTGAACTTCGTTGGCCATGTTGGCATAGCGCTCCGATTCGCTGAACTCCGTTACAAACATTTTTACAAAGCTTATTCCGGATAACAACTCGCCTGAATAAGTATTCAAATCTGATATTTTATCCTGAAGTTCACGACTCCTTTTTCTGATTTTCCTTCCAAATACCAAGGAGATAATTATAATAGGAGGAATTATGACCAAAAACCAAAGGGCCATTTGGGCCGGTGTATAAATGAATATCAAAATAAGCCCCCCAAGACCCACGATGATTTGCCTGATGAATTCTGCCATGTGAATCGTGAAGGTTTCGCCCACCAGTGTTATATCGGCAGAGAGGCGTGCGTTTAATTCCTGTGATGTGGTTGCCAGGTAGTATTCCATTTTTTTTCTTAACAGGGTGGAGAAAACCTTTTTCCTGATTTCCGACAAGAGGTGTTCCGTTACCCTTGAAAAAAAATATACTCTCCCGAAGGAAATGATGCCTTGTGCTAAGAGGATGATTAACAAAACAAAACCCGTCCTGTATAATCCCTGCAGCAATTCCGATGCATCGGGCTTGCTTTGACCAAAGAAGCCGAACAAGGAACCTGAAATCATGGGAAATACCAAACCGATTCCTGATGAAATCAATAGGAGTGACATTCCGGTGATGAATTCCAATTTTTTGTCATGAATGTAATCGAATAACCGTAAACCCTTTTGCAGATTTTCTTTGTTCAATGTGGCTTTAGGTAAATTTTCTTTAATGCTATTTTTTTTTGCCATGAATGGTGTTGCAAAGGTAGGGTAATTCGGGAAAGCGTAACGTTTTTTTGGAGATTAAAAAAAAGTTTATACCTTTGCATCCTTATTTTTTCGATATGAAAAGGACGTATCAACCCTCGAAGAGGAAAAGAAGGAACAAGCATGGTTTCCGTAAAAGAATGTCAACAGCCAACGGAAGGAGAGTTTTGGCTGCCAGGAGGAGAAAAGGCCGCAAGAAACTGACGGTAAGCAGCGAAAAAACGCATAAATAATTCTTTTATTAAGAACATTTTAATTACCCGCTTCAGGCGGGTTTTTTATTTTGTTTTATTAAGGTTCGATTGGTAATAATTTATTCGCCAGCGTAATTGTGCTAAGGCATTAGCCCATTCTCCTTCCGGAAAATCGTCGGTGGAAACAGCTTTGTTGGAATTCTGAATTTTTTTTCCCAAGTAAATACATTCCAAAATCTGATTTCTGTAATCTTCTTCTTTTGCTGTAGGGTGAATTTTTACATCAAATCCTGAAAAATTCAAGGTATTGATAAGAATTTTGGTACCATAGCCTGTAAGTCCGTTGATATAGCCGTGCCAATTAATGATTAAAGTGGAGGCCGAATCGGATAACATTTTTTTTAAATTCATCAACGACTCCAGGGTAAATAAATGATAGGGAACAATTTCCCCATGAAAAGCATCCATGATGACGGCATCGAATTTTATTTTTCCGGCATGCCTGTTGATGAAAACTCTTCCGTCATCGCATATCATTGAAATTTCTTTTGGTATTCCAAAAAAATTTCTTGCCAGATCAATCATTCCCGGATTATTTTCTATCGCCGTAATTTTATAACCTTTCTGATGCAGTAACTTTGCCAGCGTACCTCCACCAAGGCCTATAATTAATATGTTCTTCTTTTTGTTGTTCAACAAAGACAAAATGGTGTCATAATAGGCAAGGCGTTCGTGCTTTTTTCCGTATTCCGTTTGGAGTATTCCATTTACGTAAACCCTATAGGATCCATCATCATATTCTTCCAATTCAATCGTTCCCATGCTGTTTTCTATTCGCTTAATGATGTTTGGTGCATGATTTTGACCCATAAACCGGTGAATGAGAATTGCCAAAATAACGAGTAATATGTGTAAAATGGCTTTTTCATGATTTCGGAACAACGCCCATGTGCTGATCATCATCACAAAAGCCAGAAAACAAACAGAATGAAAAGTGCCGAACGAAGGAAGTAAAACAAACGTAAACAAAAACATAAAAAGCACTCCTCCGAAGGTGGAGAGGAATAACACATTGCCTGCGGATATTCCGGATATGGTTTGCAATTTTTTTTCATGATATTGAACGGAAAGCGGGGAGAGGGTGCCAAGCAGAAACATAGGCATGAACAGAATCATGGCTGATGACAGGAACAACGAAACAAAAAAAGGCAACGAATACAGGGAAGGGGTTAACATTGAAAATACAGAAGGAATAATGGCACAACAGGAAGAAGATGCATAGCTGAATGCAGATAAATACCTTTCCGTATCATTTTTTTTGCAAAGAAGTGAACCAATTTTGTATCCGTATGCAAGCCCTGCCATTGTTATTCCCAATATAAACGCCCAAATGATGGTGCCCGTTCCGAAGAGGGGTTGTAACATGCGGGAAGAAGCCAGTTCGTAGGACATTACCATGCCTCCTTCCACAAACAAGAACAAAAAAAACAGTTTAGTTTTCTGCATGGTACCGTATTAGTCCCGGTATGGGATCGGAAATGATTTGGGGCTGTTTAAAGCCTTTTTGGGCACAGGCAGACATCAGGAAAAGTTGAAAATGATAGGCTATGGAACCACAGAATCCAATTTCAAATTGTGTCGGGTTATGAATATGGGCGGATATAATATTAAAAAAATCATCGAAGCAGGAAAGGATAAATTCTTTTACCCATGGATGTTCAGAAAGTTTTAAAATGACGGGGGCCAGCGATGCAAGAAAGCGGTTTGGGGTGGTGGTTCCGTAGGTTTGGCTCAGAATAAATTCTGTATTGTAGCCCACTTTTTCAAACGCAACAGCAACCTCAGCCGGCATTTTTTTATAAAAATAATGCTCGGAGAATTTTTTTCCAAGGTATGAACCGCTGCCCTGGTCGCCCCACAGATAGCCAAAAGAAGGAACCTGCAGGGTAATATCATTTCCATCATAAACACAGGCATTACTTCCTGTACCCAGAATACAGGCGATACCTTGTTTTCGATTGAACAATGCACGTGCTACGGCCAGCATATCATGTTCTACTTCGATGGTAACGGGAAGTGATTTTTGAAAAGATAGTTTGATTTTATTTTTTTTTTCAGGCGTGGAGCACCCAGCACCGTAGAAAAAAATCTTTTCGGGATTTTTATTCCTGATTACGGGAAAAACCTCTTCGGTAAAAGCTTCCGACAATTCCTTTTCTGAAAGAAAATATGGATTTAACCCTTTGGTATTCCATGTAAGTATTTCATGACCGTTTTCACACAACGACCACTTGGTTTTGGTGGAACCGCTGTCGGCAATAACGATGATTGGCATAAAACAAAAAACCGCAACACAGGGGTTGCGGCATGAAAGGTAAAAAAAAATTGTCAAATTATGCTTGTTCTACAGATGGGGCATCTGTCGAGGTTTCCCCTGCGTTTTCGGCAGTCGGGGCAGTTTTCGCAGCTGATTTTCTGGCACGGGCTTCCACCTCGGCCTGGCGGCGTTTTTCAAGAGCAGAAGCCTTTTCAGCAGCCACTTTCTCTCTTTTTTGTTGGATTTTAGCCTCTTTTTCGGTGAGCCATGCCTGAAAACGTTTTTCAGCTTCTTCCAAAGTAAAAGCACCTTTTTTAACGCCCCCCAGTAAGTGTTTTTTATAAAGTACACCTTTGTATGACAGGATGGCACGGCAAGTGTCTGTGGGTTGAGCCCCCTTATTCAGCCAATCCAGGGCCGAGTCAATGTTCAATTCAATGGTTGCAGGATTGGTATTGGGGTTGTAAATGCCCAGTTTTTCAATAAACTTCCCATCCCGTGGGCTTCTGCTGTCGGCCACGACAATGTGGAAGTAAGCATAGTTCTTCTTCCCGTGGCGTTGCAATCTGATTCTAACCGGCATAAATTAAAATTTGGGACTGCAAATGTAATAAAATAGATTGAAGTACAAACATATTTCTATATTTTTGCAAAAAAAATCTTATGCAACTGAAAGAAAGAGGTATTATATTAATCCCGATTGATTTTACCGAACAATCCTTAATAGCCATAAAGCAATCGTATAACTTGGCCCGTTATACCCATTCTAAAATTATTCTCCTCCATGTTTATAAGCATCAGGGCGAAGAATCGTATGAAGCCCTAACCAAACTCACGAAGCAGGTGGAACAGGAAAGCGGGGTTCCATGTGAATTTATGAACGTAAAAGGTGATATTTATGAAGAAACCGATAAAATAGCCGAAGAAATTAAAGCCACATTAATTATAGCCGGGCTAGAAAGCCACATGCGTTTTCGCGATATCATTGGAACAAGTGCAAGCACTTTGGTCAGAAAAGCTCCATGCCCGATTATTACCATACGGGGTAAGGAAAACAGAGATGGTTGTGAAAATATACTTTTGCCATTGGATCTTTCGACAGAAAGCAGGGAAAAAGTCGATATTGCCATTCAGTTTGCCAAATATTTTGGCGCCAGCATTCGTATCCTTGCCATTTTCGACCCCTCGGATGCCGATTACGAAAACCGTTTATTGGCCTATGCCCATCAAGTAAAAAAATTTATCAAAAGCAAGGGAATCCCCTGTACAAACAAATCCATAGCTACAAAAAATATAGCTGAAACGGTGGTGGAGTATGCCAATAAAATTGAATGCGACCTCATTATCATCATGAACAAACCCAATTTATCCTTAAAAGAATTTTTCAGCGGTACGGAAGCACAAAAAATAGTGGATATTTCCAATATTCCGGTTATGACCGTTCAACCCATGAAGCGCGAAAGCGTTACTCATTTTTCTCCGGGTATTTAATCTGTTATGTTATTTGCGGCGTTCCTGCGCCCCTTCATTATCATTCTTTCCGCTATTCATTTTTTGTGTTATTACTTTAAGCTTATTCCTTCACTTGCACTTTATTTCTGGTTCATTCAGGCCCTGCTTTGCTTTTTGTATTTTTTTGCCCTTTATTTCGAAATCAAACAGACAACCGAAGTCTCTGAAATTCAACTCAGAAAATTTGAATATTTACCCCCTATTGTCTGGTTCAGAGTACTAATATTAGTATCATTTTTCTTTATTTACGGGATTTTTCTCATCTTAATGGGAGGACGCTTAAAGTATTTGGTTCCCTTAGTGTGGATGATACCACTTGGAGAATTGATTGTTTTTTTGTTTAAAAAATGGTCAAAGCAATATTACATCATGTTTTTTGCCAATTACATCGATATTCACCTGGGCAGAAAACAGCCGTTGTTTTCCGGTGAAATTTTAAAAATGGAATTGGTGAGGGAAGTCATTTACATTTTTACCAAAAGAAAAAAAATTAAGGAAATCCGTTTATTCTATTTTTCCGAATCAGAAAAAAATGATTTTTTAGATAAAATTGTCACATGGTCAATAAATAATAATATTCCATTTTTGAAGAAAGAATATTAGTTCTGATGCTTGTAAAAAAGTCTAATTAAAAGAAATTTAATAAAAAATTTCGGCTTAACAAATTTTGCAATAGTTGGTAACAATAAAGTTGATGAGTTTTTATAAGGTATTTCAACTATGGATGCGGTGTTAAGCAAAATTGATGAACTAAGAATTTATCAATTTGTTAAGGTTTTGAATAATAGCGAAAAAAGATTTTATTGGCATAAATTGCCAGTATACCATTAACTAATCTGGCCAAATTAACACTGAGTCCCCAAAACAAATCCAATCTTTTGCAAATTCATCAGCGCCCATTTGTGAACAAAATAGTTGTGGTATAATACAATATATAATGTACTTAAACACATAGTTGATGAATGATAAATACGTTAACTCTCAACTGGAATTATTCTTGGAATGGTAGGTGAAGCTAAATTATGAGAAGGAAATATATTATTTGTAAGCGTTAATTTGGAAGTAAAGTGAGTTAAATTTTTACTCCAAAAATATAACCTACGGAAGCCGTAAGGCCCATGGCCAAAGTACCCCAAAGGGTAACCCGTATGATGGATTTCTTCACATTGGCACCTCCTGTTTTGGCTGATACAATCCCAAGGATAATAAGCAATACAATGGTAATGCCATAAAGAAAAAATTCTACCTTATCCTTAGGAAAGAAGGGAATACAAACCAGCGGAACTATTCCGCCTGCCAGAAATGCAAGCCCCGAAGCCAGGGCTGCCTGAATGGGATTACTTTTGTTCATTTCATGAATGCCCAACTCTTCTCTGAGGTGTGCACCAAGCGCATCAAACTCCGTGAGTTCCCTGGCCACTTGCATGGCCGTTTCTTTTTTTACCCCTCTTTTCTCGAATATTTCTGCCAGATGCATTAATTCCCGTTCAGGCATGGTTTCCAGTTCCTTTCGTTCTCGTTCAATGTCGTGAAGTTCAATGTCGGTTTGGGAACTCACCGAAACATATTCACCTGCTGCCATGGAAAGAGCACCTGCCACCAGGCCGGCTGTTGTGGCCAGCAACAGCGATTCTGTTTCTGCATTTGCCGAAGCCACGCCTATCGCCAAACTTGAAATGGAAATAATGCCATCGTTTGCCCCCAGCACGGCTGCCCTAAGCCAGTTACTTCTATGAATGTAGTGCTCGGCAGGGGAATGTGTTTCAACTGGATTTTCCATTGGATTGTGGATTTTAAGTGTTTTCAGATAAATACCCCATTCTTTTAAAATAATCTTCTATGGCTACCAACATCAAATGATGTTGTTCCTTGCTTGTTAGTTCAGGAATTTCTCGTTCTGCTTTCCAATGGGGCCAACCATCCGCATCTTTTCCGATAAATTTGTAGAATCCGTAAGGTTCCAGAAGCGAACAAATTGCAACATGAAAAATATTTATTTTTTCATCTTTTGAAAAATTTCTGTACGATTGCCCCGACTCTTGCAATCCGATTACAAATAAAAGTTCATCAATTTCAAGTTCCTTTCCGAACCTTTCTTTTGTTACCTTACATATTTTTTCCCAACGGTTCATTCCTTCAAAAGAAATTCCATGAATTCCAATAATTCCTTTCGACCTTTTTGCTTAACTGTTGAAGTAAAAAAAATATTGGGTTTTTCTGTAAAAACCATAGCACACCAGGAGTCGATGATATTGTTAAGTTTATGCAGTTCCGATTGATTAAGTTTATCGATTTTAGTGAAAATCAGGGAAATGGGTAATTTATTTTTAACGCTTTCAATAATCAAATCTTCATCTTTAGGGGTAAAGGGGTGTCTGCTGTCCATCAGAATAAAAAGGCAACGGAGGAGCGATCCATGATTCAGATAACTTTCGATGACGTGATCAATTTTTTTTAAAACGGCTTTTGAAGCTTTGGCGTAACCGTATCCGGGCAGGTCAACCAGAAAAAAGGCATCATTTATTTTGAAATAATTCAGGGTTTGTGTTTTTCCCGGAGTGGCAGAAGTTTTGGCCACCTTGTGACCCGTCAACATGTTGATGAGCGAAGATTTTCCAGTATTACTGCGTCCGATGAATCCGAATTCCGGCAGGGATTTGTTTTTGGCGTCGGACGGATGCAGGAAAGAACCGTGATAGAGCACTTTATTAATTTCCATCATGGCACCGGAATACCCTTTTCGGCAAGGTAAGAATTAATATGCCTTTCTTTTTTACTGGGATATATATCGGCTATGGTCACCATTAAGCCTGTTTCTTCCACTCCACCAAACCCTTCGTTTAGTGCAGTTCCAAACGAGCGCATGGTTAAGCTCAGGTTCATGTAGGCATTCACCAGCGGGGGAATGTTTTCGCCGCGTTCGCGTACCATTTTGTTGAGTATGGTGTGCCCCTCTTTGTAGGGAAGATTTTTGATTTTATTCAAAAAATCGGAGGTGTCGTTTTCAATGTGAATGGGGCGTATGGGCCGGACCAAATCGTCGCGGTCGGGGAAATAGTGGCGGAGGAAGCTAAGGATGAGGTCGCGGGCAAGGCGGTCGAAATCAGTGTACATGGTTACTTTTCCGAAAAAATATCGGATGTCAGGATGGTCTACTACCAGTGCACCAAGCCCGTCCCAAAGGTTGTCCAGGCTGAAAAGCCCTTTGCGGAACGATTCGCTGGGCTGATAGTCGGGCTGAACAAAACTTCGCCCCAGTTCGATGGTATAAGGCAGATAATCTTTAATGAATTTGTTCGAAAAATGAAAAAGCTTCGTGGTGGCCAGGTGTATAGTGCCGTTTGCATCAATGGCATCTTTGCATATTTTGAACCGGTATGAACCGACGATTTCTTCATCGGCCGGGTTCCACACCAGTAGTTGTTCGTAGGCAAAAGGCCCTGTGTCGAACTCGTCCAGGTCGATGGATTTTCCGGTTCCTCCGCCTGCATACCTAAAGGTGATTTCCCTCAGGCGGCCTATTTCTTTTAAGGTGTTAGGGGCATTTTTTTCATTAATAATATAAATCTCGTTATTTCCGTTGTTGGTTTTTCTAAGGAAAGTTTTTTCGTTTAGTTCTTCTTTGATTTTTTTTCGGTCGATTTTCGGAATAATTTTTTCCATACGTTACGAATATACGGATTAAAGAAAGATTTTTGAAATGTTAGGTTTTAAGTTTTTTCTAAAAAAAATATCTTTGTATCATGAAATCATTTAAGGCCATTTTAACATTTACTTTGTGTATTTTTCTTTTTGTTCAATGCAAAAAGAAAAAAGAACCTACACCGGCAGATAACGGCAATCAAAATCCGCCGCAGCCTTTTAAAGAAGTTTTTGTGGATGTTCGTACGGCCCATGAGTATCAAACGGAAGGCCATGCGGCTTGCACCATCAACATTCCCCTGGATCAGTTTGACTCCAAAATTGAAGAACTCAAACAAAACGACCGCGTGAATTTGGTTTGCAAAAGCGGCACCAGGGCAGAAATAGCACGCCAAAAACTTCTGCAGGCGAATTATACCAAAGAAGTTATTAATCATGGCTCCTGGCAGAACCTGAAATGTCCGTAATATTCCTTTCATAACTTAAAAGTTTGTAACCAAAGTTTCCGTATTGAATTTGCAGATGTACATAACTTTGCCGTGAAATTTTATATTATTTCGTGGCTGTAATTGGTTATATTGCTTCGCTTTTCATTGGCATTTCCCTTGGTTTGATTGGCGGAGGAGGTTCTGTTCTGACAGTTCCCGTTTTGGTGTATTTATTTAATGTGGAACCTGTTATGGCTACTGCCTATTCTTTGTTTATTGTTGGATTTAGCAGTTTGATTGGTGCCGGCCAAAAATATTTTGAAAAATTAGTTGATTTACGCACGGCCATAGTGTTTGGTTTGCCCTCCATTGCAGCGGTATATCTTACAAGGAAATGGATTGTACCTTCATTGCCTAATGAAATTTTATCCATTTCGGGCTTTACTTTAACGAAGCCGATTGCTTTGATGTTACTATTTGCCGTTTTAATGATTGCCGCATCGGTTTCCATGATAAAAGAAAATGAAAATAAAAATACTGAGGCAGAGAACTCAGAAGCCGAAAGAAAATTCAACTATCCCATGATTTTAATAGAAGGCATAGTGGTGGGCATATTAACGGGGCTGGTGGGGGCGGGCGGAGGTTTCCTTATTATCCCTGCTTTGGTGATGCTCAGCAAATTGTCTATGAAGTTGGCTGTGGGTACTTCATTGGTGATCATTGCCGCTAAATCACTTATTGGTTTTGCTGGTGATGTTCAACAGCACGGTTCCAATATGGACTGGATACTTTTAATTTCTGTGACGATGCTTGCCGTGGCCGGCATATTTATGGGAAACCGGCTTTCGAATAAAATTGACGGAAAAAAACTCAAAAAGGGATTTGGTTGGTTTGTGCTGGTGATGGGGATATTGATGCTTTACAAAGAATTTTGTAAGACAGGATAAAGCTACTTATTGAAAATCCCCTTCGCCCATTTGCATTCCGCCTTGCTGCTGGCCGCCACGGTTGCCGCGTTGGAAACGCTTGAAGATGCTGGTGTCGAATTTTCCGAATAAGTACGTAATGCTGAAGCGGATAAACCTTGTCTCGCGGCGCCTCGAAACTTCCTGAACGAAGTCAGGCGTTTCGATGAAATTTCCGAATTGGCGTGTGTTGAATATATCCGAAATGGTCAGGTTAAAGGTCCATTGAATTTTATAGGTTTTGCTGAAAGAAAGGTCGGCTGAATAATTCTGCCTGGTCCAGCCGTTGATGATACGCTTGGGAGCATCATAAAACGCATTCAGTTGGGTTTGTATGCCCCAGGGCAAGGTATATTGCGTATTTAATTTTGCCCTGTAGCTCCATCCGGTAAACACTTGTTCGGGCATGTTGTATTGCAGGCCGCTGTTCAGTAAAATATAAAAAACGTCCACGTTCAGCATAGCATTCCATTTCTCGGTAATGTTCCATTTCAAGGTGTTTTCAAAACCGTAACGCCATTGATCCTTTCCATTGACGAAGGTAGATACCATGATGGAAGGATTGGTGGCAGAAGGATATTGATAGTTGGTTATGGGATATTGATTATAGCGGGTATAAAAAGAACTCAGGAAGTTTCCTTTTTCAAAAAGGAAATTGTAATTAATTTCAGCGATGTTATTGAATTCGGGTCTTAGTTCGGCATTTCCTATGCGATAGTTACGGTTGTCGGAAAAGAAAATGAACGGCATGGACTGGAAGAAGTTCGGGCGGTCAATTTTTCTGCTGATGTTGAATTGCAGTTCATGCTTGCTGCCGAACTTTTTGGTCAGATAAAAAGAAGGAAACCAGGCATACATGAAAGTTCCCGGAGCAAAGGGATAATTGTATTCAAATTTTCGGTTTTTATCCAAAAGGGTTCCGGCATAATAGGTTTGTTCAAAGCGAAGCCCCGCATTATATCCGATGTTCCATGGGAGTTTTCCGGTATGCGTAATGTAAGCCGCATTGACCATGTCATCAATCAGGTAATTGTTGCTTTGAAAGGTGTCTTTGACGAATACATTCTGAATCAAATCTTTGTTGAAAACGTTATTCAGAAAGGTGCTTTGTTTGTAGAACAACCTGACTCCGGCTTCCAGTTTTTTTCCATCGGAATACGGGTCGGTAAAATCTAATTGAAATGTCCACATGTTGTTTTTTGACCCGCCGTTATTGGTGGTGGTCATGGGCGCCAAATAAACCGTGTTCCCGTTGTATCCGGCCCAGGTTTGCGTAAGGAATTCAAAGCCCGTATTTCCTTTACCCTGATTGAAATTAAGATCGGCGCTGATTTCTTTACCTTCGCGCGGAAAGGTTTTTTTCCATGTCAGTTGGTAAGTAAGGTTTTCAAAATCGTTCCATTGTTTGTTGGTCCTTCTGCCGTAGTTGTCAATATTGTTGTTTTTGGATTTGTTTTCAAATAGTTGCACGTCGGTGCCGCCCATTTTTCCTTTAACGATGTTGAATGATGCTCCGATGGTGTTACGAATATTAATATTGTAATCCACCTGAAACCTTCCCACATGAAAATGGGATTTTCCGTAGTTGTTATTGGTTTGAATAAAAGACAGTTCGTCACCGGCCACAGGCACATTAAAATCAGTGCGTTTGGTAAAGCCGAAAGTGCGGTTGTAATTAGTGATGTTGCTTGAAAAAAATGTGGTAAATGCCCACGGATGTTCGCGGATGTTGAGGTTGGCCGTCAGGCCGTAACGATCCTGGGTGCCGATGTTTCCCATCAGCATTCCGTTGTATCCGGGTTTTTTGTTTTTTTTGAGCACGATATTAATAATACCGCCGCTGGCAGCCGCTTCGAATTTTGCTCCGGGATTTGAAATTACTTCTATGCGGTCAATTTGGTCGGCCGGAATTTGGCTGATGTTCAGGGTGGTGGGGCGCCCGTCCACATATATCATGGCATTACGTTCGCGTAGCGTGGCATTGCCGTCGGCATCCACTGAAATGGTAGGTACGTTTTTTAATGCATCCAGCGCCGTTCCCCCACGCACCGACAAATCTTTTTCCACATTGTAAATTTTTCTGTCAACGGCCAGTTGCACCGTGCTTTTCTCGGCTTTCACCTCCACTTCTGCCAGCATTTTTTCGTCGGGCTCAATCATAATATTGCCCAAATCCACTTCCAGTTTTTTGGGGGCCTGGATAAAGAATTTATTGATATAGGTTTTATAACCCAGCGGCACCACTTTTATCCTGAAACCGCCCATAGCCGGAAGCCCTTCAATATTAAAATCACCGTTTTCTTTGGTGAGAACACCCCCCAAAATGCTGTCTTTGTTATGCCACAATACCATTACCGAGGCATATTCAATGGGCTTTTTGGTGCGGGCGTCCAGAATTTTTCCGTAAACCCTTCCTTTAATGTCTTTCATAAGCTTGGCAAAATCCTGATTATTTCCGGATCCTTGCCTTCCCTGTCCCATTCCACCGCCTCCCATACCCGGGAATTGGGCAAAACCTAAATATAAGCAAGTGAAAAAAAATATAAATCCGTATGTTTTTATTGTGTTAAAATTCACTGCGCAAAAGTATTTTAATTTGGATATGAATACTTCAACAATTTACTACAAAAAAAGTTAAAGTTTTATGGATTAGATGATGAGTGGTAATAAAAGTTTAAGTCAGGTTTAAAATATTTTTGATACGCCTGTTTTTTCGTACAAAACAAGGTGCGTAGCCAAAATAAGTTGTGAATAATTCTGTGAGGCGTTTCCGAATCCGCCTGCTTCCGTATTCCATAGTTTATAGATGAGCGACATGTCGGATTTAGGCGACTCGATTTTATTGACGGCTTTCATAACGTTGCCGTATCCGGCGTGGTAGATGTGCATCACCAGAAGCCGGAACCACAGGTCGGTCTCCCGGTACTCGCAAAACCCCAGATAATCGCAGATTTCACGGGCTTTGGGCAGGCAAATTTCATGAATAAGGCGCGATGCAGCGTAAGCAGAACGCGAAAAATCGGCACGCTCATCTTCATGTCGGTTAACCTTCAGCCCATACATGCGCGCCACTTTCTTCATTAACTGGAAAGGCCCATAGGCGCCGGCGTTCGATTTCTGCAATTTGTTCGGACTTTCAATAAGAAGAATGGCCTGGGCATACCATGGATCTACCCCGTTCAGATAAAATTCATAAACCCCTTTTTCCAATAGGGGCACTGATTTGTTGAAATCGTAAAAATAGCGTTTGCCCCCCGTAATCAGTATGCGGGTATTGCTATCAAGCCCGTGGAGGCGGATTAAGCTGTCTTTAAAGGATTTTTTTTGTTCGTCCGATAACGTTTTCCAAAACTTATCTTTGGAAGCATAAAGTACCTTTCTTGAAGGATATGTGGAGAACAAAACGCTGTCTTCACTGAGGCAAATAATGTTTTTCCAGTATTTTATTTGAGGCAGGGTGTCTAAGCTTAGTTGATACAATTCGGGCAAATAATAAATGTCAATGGCCATTCGGTTAAAGTTCACCGGTATCAGGTTTTCGCAAATATCATTGAACGGCAAGAAATATTTTTTACTTATTTTCTGTTTTGTAGGGGGATGTTTCGGATGAAAGGAAGTTCCGCCTTCCACCCAGGCAAAAGCCAAAGCAAGTATGCAAATTACCCTTAACACTATTTCAAAGTTACGAATTTAAAAGCATAATTTCAAGTTATCCTTCTATTAAAAAATTATTATTCAATGAGTTGTGTTAATCTTATCAAATCTCGATAAGCTTTTGAACGTTTGTATTAGATCCATTTTGTGAGGCCAGATAATATTTCCCTTTTGGCCATTGTGTAATTTTGATTCTGAAAGGGATTTGGTTTTTTCCTGCATGCACCGGATGCACTTGCGTATAATACACTTCCTGACCCGACTCGTTGATGATGATGAATTTTTCATATCCGCTTTTGATTGCATCGGCTTCCACTGTGCCAATCAGCGAGTCGTTCAGCAGCTGTATCCTTCCGTCCCTTAAAGTAAAATTTTTTTGTTTTATGAAATACCAGGGAAGGGGAATGCCCATGGCATCGCAAATCCATTTTTTGTATTTCATGTGTTCCTCGGCATAAACCGGTATCCCCGCAGGGTTCTGAAGATCCGACAAACACCATGTCATGCTTTGAATAAGGTTGTGGTTAAGGGTATCACGGTGTAAATCCATAAACCGGGCAAATTCCACTAATTTTTTATTTGTCGCTTCGGGCTTGAAAACAAAGGAATTTGAACTTTGAGGGGATTTACCCCTGAGCTTACAGCAATAGGCATTCAAATTTACGGTCAGGGTCTGGCGGGCATTCATATGAACCATGACGGGATTTGGAATAAACAAATCCTGAAATGATGTATCGGTATTTTGCATCTGGCTCCCCGGCGGTATAAATAAAGTTTGTGCAACGGAAGTCAGGTTTTTTATTTTCATCACGGCCACATTGCCCGAGTGTCCGTTTCCTTTGGCATACACCGATATTTCAAATTTATGCTGGTAGTTCATGCTCACATGATTTCTTTTTTGGGTGTCTTGAAAACTCAGTGAGAACAGGGAAATCAGGCATGTTAATAAAAATATTCTTTTCATGATTTCAGTTTTTTATGAATAATGAGTATTTTGGCTTTTTGTTACATCTTTTTAAATGGAAAAATTTCAAGGCCTATTGGGTATAGTTACGATTCTGGGTTTGGCGTTTGCCATGTCGAACAACAAGAGGCGCATCAACTATCGCCTGGTGGTCAGCGGGCTTGCATTGCAATGGATGATTGGCTTTCTGATCATGAAAGTCGGTTGGGTTACGTCCTTTTTTTCATTTTTGGGGAGGGTTATCGGAAAAATTGAATTGTTTGCATCCAGGGCTGCATCGTTTGTTTATGGCAACCTGCTGGTCATCGGCCCCGAAGGTAATCCCATACCCTTCGGCCTGCCGCATACATTTGTTTTTGCTTTTAATATTACGGCTACCATCATTTTTGTTTGTGTGCTGGTGGCCATTCTTTATCATCTGGGCATTATGCAGCGGGTGGTGGAAATCATAGCCAGGGGCATTCATTTCATTATGGGGGCCAGCGGCGCCGAAACCCTGAGCAATGTAGCCAGCGCCTTCGTCGGCCAGGTGGAAGCCCAGGTGATGATCAGGCCCTACCTTTCCACAATGACCATGAGTGAATTATTAACCTCCATGGCCGGCAGCATGGCTTGCATAGCCGGAGGCATACTGGTGGTGTATGTGAATATGGGTGCAAAAGCGGAGTATTTGCTGGCAGCCAGTTTGATGGCCGCACCGGCGGCTATCGTTATTTCCAAAATCATCATGCCCGAAGTGAACGAGCCCGTTACCGCAGGAAAAGTCAAACTGGAAATAAAAAAAGAACACAACAATCTCATTGATGCCATTTCGCATGGGGCCACCGATGGCATGAAGATTTCCATCAACGTTATTGCCATGCTGCTGGGTTTTTTGGCTTTGATTTATTTTATTAATTACCTGCTCCACTTTATACATTATGATCTTAGTCTGGATTGGATTTTCGGAAAATTGTTTTATCCTTTGGCATGGCTGATGGGAACTCCTGCTGCCGAAGCCGACAAGGTGGCCATGCTGATGGGACAAAAGCTTGCCATCAACGAATTTGTTGCCTTCAAAACCCTTACGGGAGAAATGAAAAACATGCTGTCTGAAAAAGCCCTCGCCATTGCCAGCTTTGCCATTTGCGGCTTTGCCAACTTTGCCAGCGTGGGCATTCAGATAGGCGGTATCGGAGCACTGGTACCCGAACGTCGTTCCGATTTATCGAGGTTGGGAATTAAAGCACTGATAGCCGGAACGCTTTCTTCTTATCTTTCTGCTTGCATTGCAGGAATTTTGGTTTGAGTGAATGAAGCCCGCCGACAATATTGCTTTGGCTTTTCAGTCCCTTTCCAATCATAAGCAACGAGCTGTGATCACCATATTGATCATCAGTATCGGCATCATGGCTTTGGTGGGCATTTTCTCGGCCATTGAGGCGCTTCGTAGAAGCGTGGAGATCAATTTTTCCGAAGCCGGATCCAACACCTTCAACATCGAGCCTCTTTGGCAAGGACGAGGCCGTTTCCGAACTAACCGATTGATAACCTATCGGGAAGCTATGGAATTTAAAAAAAAATTTTCTTCTAAAGCAGTAGTATGCATAAAGGTAACGGCTTTAGGAAATGCATTGCTGCGTTTTGAAAACAAGAAAACCAATCCGAATGTTGAGGTTATCGGTACCGATGAAAATTATTTATTGGTAAATGCCGCTACTTTAGAGCAAGGAAGGATGTTTTCCGGAGAAGAGGCCTTCTCGGGCAGACCGGTGGCCATTATTGGTAAGGAAATCAAAAGTTTTCTTTTTGGTAATTTACCTTGCTTACATCGCACGGTTCAGTTTGGAAATGTCAAATTCAGGGTTATTGGTGTATTGGAATCGAAAGGTTCAGGAATGGGCTTTGGCATGGATCGCAGCATGATTATACCCATCAGTGTGGCCCGCCAGTATTTCATCAAAACCAATACAAATTATGACATATCGTGCATCAGTCCTTCTCTGAGTGAAATGAATCCGTTAATGGATGAAGCCACAGGATATTTCAGAAATATCCGGAAACTGAAAGTGTGGCAGGAAAACGATTTTGAAATTACCAAATCGGATAATCTGGTCAGTATTGTAATGAAGGACATTTCCATGATTACGGGAGGGGCCGCGTTTATCGGAGCCATTACGCTTTTCGGAGCCGGAATCGGCTTAATGAATATCATGTTGATATCTGTGCAAGAACGATACAGAGAAATCGGAATCAGGAAAGCAATGGGAGCCACGCGGCGGGATATTGCAATACAGTTTTTGTCGGAAAGTGTGGTGATCGGCATTTTGGGTGGAGTCATTGGTATTGCTCTTGGAGTTTTTATAGGTAATGTGGTTTCGATTGTTTTGAATTCAGGAATATTTATTCCATGGAAATGGGTTACTGGAGGTGTATTGTTATGTTTGGTTGTAGGAATTTTAAGCGGATGGATACCTGCACGCAGGGCTGCTTCCGTTGATCCAATCGAAAGTTTGCGTTACGAATGAGCTTTTAAATTTTGAACAAATTTTCTTAAATTATTAAAACACTTCAAACATAGAGGGAAAAAAAATCATATATTTACGCTTTATGGACAACTTTGGTGAGGAATTTGAGGGGAACGATATTTCTGCCCTGGTACGACGCTTCGAGCAATTGGTTTATGAAGGCAAAAACGAATACTTTGACTCTGATGAATTATGCGACATAATTGATTTTTATTTTCAATTGTTGCACACTGAGATGGCCAATAAAGCCATTGAAATTGCCGAGGAACGTTATCCTTTTGATCCCGAGATACAGATTCGCAAAATACGCATCCTGAGTTATGAAAATAAAACACGCGAAGCTCTCGATCTGCTGAACCGACTGGAACAAACCAATCCGAATTTTCCCGAAATCTATTTAGAGCGCGGCCATATTTATTCCCAAATGGCTCTTTTGGAACAAGCAATAGAAAATTATAAAAAGGCATTGCCTTTGTGGGATTATAAAGATGAGATTTACTATTACATCGGTTCTGTCTTTTTTCAGATGGGGAAGTGGGATGATGCTTCCTTTTACTACAAAAAAGTTCTTAAGTTGAATCCTGATTTTGAAGAAGCCATTAATCCTTTCACGGAAGCCATGGTGCAACTTCATAAATATGATGAATGCATCAACACTTTGAATAATATACTTGACGAAAGGCCCTTTACATTTTCTGCATGGATTTGCCTGGCACAGGTTTATATATTGAAAGAAGATTATGACAAAGCTTTGGATGCATTGAAATACGCCGATGCTATAGATCCCGGTAATGCAGAAGTGATTTATCATAAAGCAGATTGTTATCTGAATTTGCAAATGCCCGAAAAAGCCATAGAAACATTGGATGAACTGGAAGCTAATACCGAACAAAAGGGCGCAGAGCCCACATTGCATCTACTATATGGAGAAGCATATGAAGATTTGGGTGATTTTCAGAAGGCGCTGGTGCATTACAATAAAGCCATTCAGTCAGATCAGAATTGCGACGAAGCATGGGTGGGCATTGGAGCCGTACTGACGGAGCTTGGAAGACACTTTGAAGCCAAACATTATTTTTCAAAAGCTGTCGGAATTGATCCTTACGATGCCCAGCATTGGTATTTGTTTGCTCAATGCCTTAACCATTGCGGACAAGTGGAAGAATCCATTCAAAGTTATATCCGATCGTTGGAGTTGAGTCCTGATTTCATTGACGCCTGGGTGGAACTTTTATTAATTCTGATTCAGAATGATTATATTGAGGATGCAGAAACATATCTTGTACAAGCCATAAAGCATTTTCCCGAAGAAGCACCCTTTTATTACATGTATGCCGGTTTGTTGTTTTCCCTGAATCAAACAAGCCAGGCATTGAATTTTTTGGATAAGGCGATAGAAATAAATCCGGATCAATACGAATATCTGTTTATGGTAAATCCATCATTGATGAATCTGGAAAATGTTTTGAGCCGTATACGCAAACCCTGATGACCATGACGGAAAGCATCCTTGATCCTTTACCTCAGCGTGATGTCAAACCCCGTGAAAAGGGGCTTACCATGGTGATGGATAAAGGCCTTTCCCTGAGGCAGGCCGAAGGATTGTGTGAAGTGGCGGGGCATCTGATTGATTTCATCAAATTGGGCTTTGGCACTTCCATGGTTTCAAAAGGAGTGGAAGAGAAAGTAAAAATTTATCAACGTCATGGGATAAAAGTTTATGTGGGCGGAACTTTGCTCGAAGCCTTTCTTATCCGTGGGCAAATGGAGAATTACAAGAAATTCATTGGTCGTTTGGGATGCGATGCGGTGGAAGTGAGCGATGGCAGTATTACCATACGCCATGAAAAAAAATGTGAACTCATCAGGGAGTTTTCAAAAACCTATTACGTACTGAGTGAAGTGGGAAGCAAGGAAGAGGGGGTAATCATCCATCCGAACCGTTGGTTGAACATGATGAAGGAAGAACTGAGTGCAGGTTCAAAAAAAGTGATAGCCGAAGCCCGTGAAAGCGGAACGGTGGGAATTTACCACAAAGACGGAAGCGCCCACACCATACTGATCAACCGCATTACAAGCAGCGTCAATGTGGACAATATCCTATGGGAGGCACCGCAGAAAAACCAACAAGTGTTTTTTATCAAACTGTTCGGATCAAATGTGAATTTAGGTAATATTTCACCCGATGAAGTGATACCCCTTGAAACGCTTCGTTTGGGGCTTCGGGGCGATACTTTTTTCAGCTTCCTGCCGCAGGTAAAAAAAGAAACCATATTGTAATAAAATATGAGGCATATTACCGTTAGTGAATTAAAGCAATGGATGGAATCGAAAAAAGATTTCCAACTGATCGATGTGAGGGAAGAATTTGAATATGAAGAGATCAACATGGGCGGGCACCTTATCCCCCTGGCGGAACTTCCTGATCGTATGAATGAAATTGACCGCAACAAAGATGTGGTGGTGCATTGCCGAAGTGGCAAAAGAAGCCAGAATGCCATTCAATTCCTGGAATCGCATGGATATACGAACCTCTATAATCTTGAGGGAGGAATTCTGGCCTGGCTTAATGAAGGGGGAAAATAATTTTCGATGAAAATTTTTATGGTAGAACTTTTCAAACACATCATTCACCTGGATTTTGAGTGGATTTTTTCCAACTATGGCAATTGGATATACTTTATTTTGTTCATGGTCATTTTTATCGAGACGGGACTGGTGGCCATGCCTTTCCTTCCGGGCGATTCCTTGCTGTTCACCGCAGGATTATTCGCACGCAGCGGATATTTGGATTATCCTTTGCTGATACTGCTTCTTTTTATTGCCGCGGTAGCCGGAGACAATTCCAATTACTGGATTGGGCGTACTATCGGCCTCAGGGTTTTTCAATATAAGTTCAGGGGTAAGCCCATTGTGAAGAAGGAATATTTGGATAAAACACACGATTTTTTCGAAAAATACGGACGGAGCGCCATTATCCTGGCCCGCTTTGTGCCTTTTGTCCGCACTTTTGCACCATTTACGGCAGGCCTGGGAAGGATGACCTATTCGGTGTATTTGCTTTTCGATATTATCGGCGGCGCCATCTGGATAGGATCGCTGACCACGGCCGGATATTTGCTGGGGGAAGTGGAATGGATAAGAAAACACATTGATTTGGTATGTATCGGCATTGTCATCCTTTCGGTGTTGCCGATAGTGATTAAGTTTTTAAAAATGAAAAAATAGGTTTTATTTAATTGTAACCCTGATCCCTGCAAAAAACCTTCTTCCCACGTTCGGGGCATACACATAGGAAGGGTCGAACACCAGGCCGAAGGGGTTTTCGGCTGTGGGCAAGGGCTTTCCTTCGGAATTGAAAAGTACATTTTTGTCGAAGGGGTCGTGAGTGCGCGGAATCAGGAAAGGGGTGTGCTTCCAGGGCACCCAGTCAAAAATGTTTTTCACGCCTGCATATAATTCCCATCCTTTTTTGTTTTTCCACGTTAGCTGCACGTTATGCAACGAATAGAAGGGCGATTCTTCGGGGCGCGGGTCTGATTCCCCCTGCCTGGGAAGAAGCATGGGGCCATAGGCGTTGCCGGTATAATCCAAATGCAGCCCGTGCTTGGCGGAAAGCGGAAAACTTGCATTCCACACCGCACTGAAGCGTTCCGACAGCATTTGCCTCTGGGTGATGCCGTTTTCGGTGAAGGTGTTGTCGAGAAAATTGATGCCGGCATTGAAAGAAATCCGGTTAGACAACAACAAATCCGCGCTCAGCGTAATTCCTTTGGCTTCGGCATGGCCCTGTAAATTGTCGTAGATGATTTTTTGAACATCGGTTTGGTAATCGGGCAGGATGCGGTTTTGGAAATATGTATAGAATAAGCTTCCTTCCAATTCAAGGACACCGAAGCGTGCATAAATTTTTTTTGTGAGCGTCAGGGAAATGTTTTGGCTTCGTTCGGGCTTCAGCGCTTCTTTTATTTCCACCGTTCGTGCGCCCGTAAGCGAAGCATGTTCTTCGGTGAAAAGGTTCACCACCCGAAAGCCGGTGCCTGCATTCAGGCGCAGGAAAAGATGGTGTTTGAAATTCTTTTTGATGGCCAGCCGGGGCGAGGGGATGAATTTATGCACAGGATGAAAATCGGCCCTGAGGCCTGCCAGCATATGCCAGCTTTCATGGGGTTTGTGTTCCCATTGCACGAATGCCGCAGGAATAAGGGCAGCATAGGGCAGATTTTTTTTATGGGAAGGATATAGGACCTCCGTAGCGACGGTGTTATCATCATAGTAATCGTAGCGGGTGGAAATTCCCGTTAAAAAATCATGTTTTTTTATTTTAAAATCGTGGTGCCACTGAAGGAAATACGTTTTCTGAACCGCATCATACAGGGTATTGCCGTAATGGCTTTGCTGCAGGTGGTTGTTCAGCGAGAACCACAGCTGATGGTTGGCTTTGAAGGGAAGGCGGGCCGATCCGAACACTTCCCACCGCAGGGTGCGTATGCTTTCGCCGTAGATGCTGTCGGAGCCGGCAAACGTGGGGTTCCAGCGCATATCGCCCCCCCAGCGGTATTCGGTAAAGAAGCGCCCGCCCGCATGCACGTAGCCGTTGTTTTTTCCGAAGGCCGAAAATTTCTGAAACACCGAAATTCTTTTCTGAACAGGGAAGTCGGTGAATTGATCGCGGTTTAAATCAAGTGGGCGGTTGTAATAATGGGAATGTATGGCTGAAAGGGCATGCAGGCGGGGTGTGATGGCATATCCGGCGCCGATGTCTGCAGTGTGTTCATGAAGCGTGGTGGCCATGTAATCGAAGGTGAATTTCGGATAGGAAGAGGTTTTTTTGGTGATGAGGTTGATGATGCCTCCCATGGCTTCACTTCCGTAGAGGGATGATGCGGCGCCTTTCAGCACTTCCATGCGTTCCATCAGGGTGCGCGGTATGCCCATCAGCCCGTACACCGAAGCCAGCCCGCCAACCAGGGGCATGCCGTCTATCAGGATCATGGTGTAGGGGCCTTCCATGCCGTTGATGTGGATGTCGCCGGTGCCGCAGATGTTGCAGTTCACCTGGGGGCGCAGGCCGCTCACCTGGCTTATGCTTTCCAGAATGTTGGGGGCGGGGTTTTTCTGAAAAAACGACGATTGAATGATTTGCAGGGGCACGGGATTATCCGACTTGCTGATTTCTTTTAAGGTGCCCGTAACGGTGATTTCTTCCAGGTTTTTTTCGCTGTTGTGGACAGCGGCAGTATCGTGCTGGCACATCAGTCGTATCAAAAACAAATTCAGAATCACAAATCCAAATGTTTTATTCATAAAAAATTAAATGTTAGATAAACCTAACATTACAAAAATACTCATTTTTTACTTAATTTTAGCTTCAGCAAATTGCAAACTGAATGAAGCCCCGTCCTTTGAGTTATCAGGAGGAAAATTACCTGAAGGCCGTTTTGAAAATATCGGAAGGCCGGGGGAAGAAGGATGCCGGCATTTTGGAACTTTCCAGGGCTTTGGGAGTGAAGCCCCCCACGGCACATCAGATGCTGAAGAAGCTGAAGGAAAAAAAGCTGGTGCTTTTTGAAAAATACGGCAAGGTGATGCTTTCGGCCGGGGGAAGGAAAGCGGCCATGGCCCTTGTGCGCAAGCACCGCATCTGGGAAACCTTCCTGCACGATGTGTTGAAATTTTCGTGGGACGAGGTGCACGAGTTGGCGGAATACCTGGAGCATATCCCTTCGGATGAAATCATCAACCGCCTGGAAAAACTTCTGGGTAATCCGAAGTTCGATCCGCACGGCGACCCTATTCCCGACGTAGGGGGCAATGTGAGGCCGGCCTTTCGCAAAACCTTAAGCATGGGTACGCCGGGAAGGAATTACCACCTGGTGGCCGTGAGCGACAGCCATCAGTCGTTGTTGCAATTCATGAGCAAATACAATCTGAAGATTAACGATAAGATCAAATACGTATCGGAACTGGGCCTCGACGGCATGGGCGTGATACGGGTAAGGAACAAAAACATCACGGTGGGCAGCACCTTCATGCATGAGGTGAAGGTGGTGTGCGAACAATGCATGAAAAAATGCAAATGCCCGGATGAAGTTTGGTGTGTGGTGTAAATAATTTTGTTAAAAATAAAATTTAATCATTTTTTTGATCAGATTTTTCGAATTAAATAAAAATGGTTGTAATGAGTTTTTACTTTTCTGAAGTGTCATTTACTTCAATGAGAGTTTTTATCAAATCAATGATTTTATCATTACTGAACTGGGTTCTGAAGTAAATTTTTACCTGGCCTTCAAAAAATTTTTCTGCGTATTTAATTTTTGCTTTTTCCTCTTCACGGAGTCCTTCATCACCGCTTACATTTTTAGCTTCTACAATAAAATGCAATTTTTGTTCACCATTTTTATATTTCAGTACATAAGCAAAATCAGGAGAATAAGATTTGCCACCCGCTACTGGAATTTTGATTGAATTTTTAGGAATTTTAGTAAAAACGACTACTTCTTCAATATTTGTTTTAATATTTTGTTTTTCCAGTTCAGAATCGTAAAATAATTCATTAAAGAGGTAGTTCGTGTCAACATCTTCATCTGAAAAAAGTACACCAACATCGGAAGCAGAAATTTCTTTGAGAACATTTCCATTATTGTCTGTCAGTTTGGTTGGATGGATTCGGTTGGAAATTTTTTTATACTCGATGGTATATTTATCGAAGGCGTGTTCCATCAGATATTGGTCAAAGGAATGTTTTAATTGTCTTATTGTGGAAGGATCAAGATAGTTGTTAACATCTGTATTTGCTTCTTTGATGGATTGGTGTATGGTTTTCATGTTAACATTTAACACTTTTGATAACTCTTTCAAAAATTCACTGTATTTCAATGTTGAAATAGTTGCAATGTTCCTATTGAAAACCGATTCGGGTTCACTTACTAATGCAACATTATCATCTATATTAACTTTTGCAATTCTTTCATGAATTCCACCTGGCCTTAAATTGTTGTTTTGTTCTCTGAGAAATTCAGTAAATAATATTTTAAAATGGGTTTCATCTTTAAACTTATATTCTAAAACGACTTTTTCATTTAATTTTTCCCAAAGATCTTTTAGTTCCTGATATTTTTCTGTTCTTATCGTAATTTTCTTTTTGGGGTCGGTGACTTTGCGGATTTTATTTGAATTTACTCCTTCGAAAATGAGTGGATAGTGTTGTTTGATGTAATCAAATCCGCCCGACTTAAATGAATTTGTTCTTGTGATAACTTCGTGAGAATCTAAAGTTTCCAGAAGTTCTTCTTCGGTTGTTTTATATAACTCGCAAATCTTTTGAATCATGTGTTCGGAAAGTTTGTCCGGAACTTGTTCTATGGAGATAGCACCTGATTTTTCATTAATTTCATTGACCAGCTTCTCCACAAAGTCGCTTTCCGTAAAGTCAACAAAATAGTGCAGATAAAATTGTTCATCTTTGACGCGATTACCGTATTCGTTTACAGGCAAGCGCAGTCCCCGACCGACTTCCTGCAGTTTGGAAATTTCGCTACCACTGCTTCGCAGTTTGCAAATTTGAAATACGTTGGGATTATCCCAGCCCTCGCGCAGCGTCCATTTCGAAAAAATAAATCGCCTGGGGTTTTCCAAATCAAGCAGGGCTTGTTTGTCGTGCAGGATTTCGTTGATCTCTTTTTCAATAGCTTCGTCTTTTTCATTATTGTCTTTGGAAAAATATCCGGCATGGGTTAACGAAAGATCACGCAAGGTTTTTTGAATATACGTTTTGTAAAAAGGGTCCTTTTCTGTTTTTAGCAACTCTTCCGCTTCAGCTTTAATGTATTGCTCAACGGTTATTCTGATATATCCTTCTTTGTTGCGGTATTCGTCTATGTTGTCAATAAAGAAAAGTGTTAAAGGTTTTATTTTTACTTCTCTCGTTAGAAGTTGTTTTTCAATCTGAAAATGGTTTTTTACGGCTTTTTGAATCATTATTTCCTGCAATTTCGAAGCATAAGAATAGGGATTGATTTTGTCGCCTTTTTTCAGTTCCAGTCCATTGCTTAAAACTACGGTGGTTTTATTTAGGTTTTCTACAAAAAGATCTTGCATTTCCTGATGCAGGATGGCCAGACTTTCTTTTTTTGTCAGTTTTACCGTTTTCCGCTTATCGTTTTCAACCAACTCAAAAGTGGCTTCATTCCCGTCTGAATCGGTAAATTTCACGATAGCGTTTTTTCCACTGTCAAATTCTGTAATGTGTCCGATGACCCCTTTTACCAGATTTCGGTTAAAAGCATCCACGGCTGTCAACGTATAAATCAGGTTTTCGTATTCCTGAAAAGTTGCTCCATAACGCAAAATAAACTGGGGTTTCATTTTTTGAATATTCTGCCAGGTTTTATTGTCTTTGCCGAACCGGTGGGGCTCGTCAATAATCACGAATGGATTGGTAGCTGCAATGGCATCGAAAGGTACGTTGTATTTGTCTAATAAATTTTTCTCATATTCTTTTTGCATGCTTTCCGAGTTAATCATGCCGGCGTTGATGATCAAAACCTGTATGTTGTTTTTTTCATGATAGCCGGAACTAATAAAACTGATAACTGCAGGCGGAAGATATGACTTTTTGTTTTTTACATTTTTCTGGCTTTCCACTATGTGCAACTGAAGCGTCTTACCATATTGCTCTTTAAAATGCTCCCGGCAACTTTCCGACTTCAGAAAGTTAATCGTACCGGCCTTGATAGATAATGTGGGAACGACTATAACAAACTTAAATATTCCGTATTGTTTATTCAGTTCAAAAATGGTTTTGGTGTAAGTATATGTTTTGCCCGTTCCGGTTTCCATCATAATATCTATGATGCGGCTACTGGGTTTAATGGATTCTTTTATCCCGTTTGCTTCTGTTATTTTCTTCAGGTTTTGAGAATAGACCCTATCGTGTAAAAAATCAAATGCGGGATTGATGTGGTTTTTTTCAGTTCCCGGCGGATGAATCAGGCGGATGCTATCAAACACCGCAATCGTGCTCTCTACTGCTTGTTTTTGGTGTAACAGGTCTTTTTCAAAGTGAAATCCTTTCATTTGTTTTTTTAATTAAAAAGTAATTTAACAATGCCAATCATTTTTTCCTTGTCCTTCGGATCGGACTCTGCAATGAGCAGGGTCAGGGTGGTGAGTGTTTGGGGACTGATTTTTTCTCGGAACGGATAGCCGGCCTTTTGCAACAACCAGATAAAACTGAAAGCTCCACAGCGCTTGTTCCCGTCTGTAAAAGGATGATTTTTTACTATGAAATACAACAAATGAGCGGCTTTCTCTTCTACTGCAGGGTATGCATCTTGTCCGAATACCGTTTGAAACACATTTCCAAAAATACTTTCCAGGGCCCCCTTTTTTTTCTCTTGTGCAAATAATGCAGTGGCTTCCCCTTTTTGCATTAATTCCGATTTTAACTTTTGGATATCCTTGTACAATTCTTTTGCGCTGGCTTTAACTTCCTGCAGGGTTCCATGCTTCGGAAATTCGTTTTTATCGTATTTATTAAGGGCAAAGAATGTACTGGAAAAAGATTGAATGAGCGACAAAATTTCTTTTGCCTCAATGTGTTTATTCTTTTGAGTAAGTAACTTTAAATCTTCTAATGTTTGTAAAAATTGTTTCTTGTTTTCTTCAATTCGTCTGAGGTTTATCGTGTAGCCTTTTATTAAATATTCTTTTAATCGTTCTGTAGCCCATTGCCTGAATTGTATTCCTTTTCTGGTATTGATACGGTAACCCAGTGAAATGATGACGTCCAAATTATAATATTCCAGGTTTCTGCTTACTGTTCTGGAGCCTTCTTTTCGAACTGTTCGGAATTTCCGAACAGTTGACGAATAATCTAACTCTCCCGAATGGAAAATTGATTTTAAATGTTCGCTGACATTTGACTTGCTGGAGTCAAAAAGTTGAACCATTTGCGCCTGAGTTAGCCAAACAGTATCATTTTCAAGTTTTACCTCAATTTCGGTTTTATTATCTGGGCTCTGATATATTATAATCTCACTCATTGATATACTACTTCTAAGTGGTTAATAATATGCTTTTTGAATTTTCTGTTATGTTGGTATGACATGTATTTTTCCAAAACCGCCTAAATATATAGGTTGATGTATCATATAAAAGTAAGAGTGGATAATCATCCCTTGATATATGCCCATTACTTTTTCCATAGAGGCATTTCCTAGTACCTTACAACAAACTCAATATCTGTTTTTTTCCTGTTGTTGTAAGATTTCAGGTTTTCGGCCAGTTCGCGCAGGCGGGCGCTTTCAAAATGATAGCCAAAGGCAATGACGGTTCGGGGTTCAAAATGTTTATCTGTATCTGTTTTTACCAGCAGCGCTTTCAGATGTTCAGTCGTAAAGCCCTTATGCATTAAATACAGTTTGCTGTTGCCGTAATGGGCTGTATAGCCGTCCAGGTCAATACTTTCCAGATCCTGCGTTAAGGGAATGCCATCATAGGTTTTCCAGGTAGTAAGCAGGGCTTTGAGGTCTTCTTCTGTCAGTTTTCCGGCATCAAACAGCGTTTGTGAAGGGTCGAACTGTTCGGCTTCAAAATCGTAATCTTCCCAAATGGGCATGGTTTCAAAGATTTTGAAGGCATTTTGCTTTTTCAGGCGTTCTAGTTTTTCAATTTCATCTTTGGTTTCATCGGTGGGGAGTTCTTTTTTTAATGTATCAATTTTGCTGTCTAATTCAGAGTTTATTTTTTTGGCTGCACGGATCAGCCGCTCTTTGGTAATTTCAAAAATGGTGGGTTCGGCTTTCAGTTCTTTTTGCACAAAATCATACGCCGTTTTGTTTTTTTTGGGGTCTATGGGTTCGGGCAGTTGCACCAAAATAAACTTACGGTTGCCGCCATCTTCGGCATTCAGTTGCATTACGGCATCGCCCGTAGTGCCGGAGCCGGCAAAGAAGTCGAGGATCGTTGAATCTTCATTTGCTCCTAATTCAATGGTTCTCTTTATTAAGGAGATAGATTTGGGGTAATCGAAATAAACTTCTTTGAATAGTTTTTTAATATACTCTGTTCCTCTTTCATTAACAAATTCTTTATCATCCAATATACTTCGCTGCATTTTTTCTGTTTTACGATATTTTTGAACTATCATAAAACCTCCATCTTGCTTTTTCTTCCCAAAAATGACTTTGTTTATATTTTGAGCAGCTTTATCCTTACCCCATCTCCAAACAGTTTGTACCCCTTGAGAAATTACAGGATAAACTTCAATATATCCATCTAAAGGTTCCATGGAAACTTCCAACAAACCAAATTTATCAGGGTTATTAGGGTTTACATAAAAAGGATAAAATAAATTCGGACGATTTTTATTATTAAATTTTATATTCCTATTTCTTAATTCAACTAAATTAAAACCGCCTATTTCATCTGTGTATTGAAATTTTTTTTCTGCTTCGTCAATCAAATTAATCTCGTAGTCATTGCTTCTTGAATATATCAGTATATAATCATGTTGTCTAGCGATACCTCCATAATCGCGGCCTCCTCTGTTGCTAATTACAATTGCATTTGCTACAAAATTCTCCTCCCCAAAAATATCATCCATCAACAGCCGCAATTGTGCCACTTCGTTGTCGTCAATAGAAACAAAAATCACACCGTCTTCGCGCAGCAGTTGGCGGGCAATGTAGAGCCGGGGGTACATAAAGGTAAGCCAGGCGCTGTGGCTGTTGCTTTTACTTTGGGTAAAACTTAATATTCGTTTGGCTTTTTCTTCGTCAATGCCCAAGAGGTTTTGCAGTTCTTCAACGGTGTATTTGCGGTCGTCGTTATACACAAAGCCGTCGTTACCTGTATTGTATGGAGGGTCTATGTAAATCATTTTTACTTTTTCGTAATAGGCGTTTGCCAGATGTTTCAACACTTCCAGGTTGTCGCCCTTAATAAGCAGGTTTTCGGCGTGTTGGTTTTCGGGTTTGCCGTTGTGCGCTTCGTCGGCTTTGAGCAAGGTGGTGGCCGGGTCGGAGGCCAGCAAGCGGGCATAGCTTTTGCCCAGCCATTCCAACCCGTAACTCTCGGCAGAAAAGTTGATTTCTTTTTCGGTAAGATAATTTTTGAATTTTTCGAAATCAAAGTTTCCGTTTTTGTCAAAGTATTGGGGAAAGCAGTTTTTCAATGTTTCCAAATCTTTGTTCGGAATTTTAATTTCCGTGGTGATGATTTGTTTTGTGTCCATTTTTAAATTGTATTACGGCATTATTTGTTTGTTCAAATTTAAAAGTTTATTTTCAGGTAAGTTCTGCGGAATTATTTGGAACAATTGATATGTTTTTTAAGAAAAAATGATAATTCAAATTTTCAGAAATCTGTTTGCAATTTTCTATTTTTGCCCAATATGATCAATGTGAACGACACCTACATCCACGAATTTTCATTTTCGCAGGAAGATGTGAACCGCTTTGCCGAGGTTACCGGTGACAAAAATCCCGTACACCTGGATCCCGCTTATGCCGCCAACACCATGTTCAAGCGCCCTATCATGCACGGCATGCTTAGCGCTTCCCTGTTCAGTAAGGTTTTCGGTACGCTTTATCCGGGCGAAGGAACCATTTACCTGAAGCAATCCCTGCAATTTTTAAAACCCATGTATGTGGATACGCCTTATGAAGCAGTATTTACGGTAAAGGAAGTGAACCGCGAAAAGCACCGCGCCACCTTCGAGACCGTCATTCGCGAAAAAAGCAGTGGAACCGTTTGCACATCGGGCGAGGCCCTGGTGATGAACGTGGAGAAGATTTGAATTCCTTAAAGCAGTTTTTTTAATTCCGTTTCCAACTCCCCTTTTTTTAATTTCCTTTCAAAAGTTTTTGTTTTTTTTCCTTTTACAATCATGGTAAATGGGATGGCTCCTGTCCAATCTTTGGAAATTTTCGGAATATCGTCGGGGCCGATGACTTTGTTGAAAATAAAAAATTTTTTTCCGGGGAAATTTTTTTCAATGTAGGGCAACACTTTGGTTTGGGCTTCATCGGGAAAATTTAATGATATCGGAACAAAACGGACTTTTTTTGTATTGAACTTTTCACTTTCCTCCCACAAATCGGGCATTTCCTGCACACAGGGCTTGCACCAGGTGGCCCAAAAGTTAATAACGTAAGTCGAATCGGGATTTTTGGATATTTGGGCCTTGATTTGCTCCCAACTGACCACCTCCGGCAATTGTGCGGCATGTATCAAAGGGATAAAAAAGATCAGAAATATTGGGTTATTTGTTTTCATATTCTTTGTAAAGCACTTCAATATCAGTCATCAGGCGGCTGACTTCAGTCGAGTCGGTGCCGTCGTAGTAGCCCCGAATACGTAAATTTTTGTCCACCAGCACAAACATTTGCGTATGAATGAAATCGTCTTCAGGATTCTCGGGCGGCTTTTCATCCACGCTCACCAGGTAGCTTTTGCGTGCCGCTTCATAAAGGGCTTTTTTGTTGCCGGTCAGGAAAATCCAGTTGCGGTTTCTGACCCCGTGTTGTCGGGCATATTCCAACAATACGGCGGCCGAGTCGGTTTCGGGATCCACGGTGTGGGAAAGGATTTTGAAGTCGGGCCTTTGGCCGAAGCGGGCATACACTTTTTCCAAGTTGCGGTTCATGATGGGGCAGATGCTCCGGCAGGTGGTAAAGAAAAATTCACTGACATAAATTTTGCCTTTGACGCTGTCGAGGGTATAGGGTTCGTTAAACTGGTTGGTGAGTTTGAAATAATATATCGTGTGAGCAGTTTGGGATGAGTCGGCCGTGCCTCCGGAGTAATTTTTTGGCCCGTAGAACGGCAATAACCTCAGGGGTTTATTAACTGATTTTTGGCGGATAAATAACCATAACAGCAACAATACTGTAAATAAAATCAATACCAAAAGCGCGCTTTTTTTCATTTCGGTAAATGTAGGAAGCGGCCAAAAAATATTGCTGTTAAAAAAATAAAATCATCATGAAAATTGGCATAATTATTGTTACTTTTAGCAAAAAATGTTTCATGTACATTGGATTTAAATGCTTCGTTTGCCTCTTGTGGTTTTCTTTCCTGTCTGCTCAAAAGAAATTTACGATAGAAGGCACCGCACATCCTGCTTTTAACGGAAAATACCTTTACATTCATCACAAATGGAACAACCAGGACAAAACTGACTCCGTTAAGGTAGTGAAGGGAAAATTCATTTACAAGGGACAAACCCCCGAACCCAATATGTATTGGTTTACACCTGAACGTGTCGTAAGTTATCCGGTGAATTGTATTTTTTTTGTGGATGAAGGAACTCTTACGGCCCGTATCAAGAACCTTGACTCTTTTCCCTTGTCAGAAATCAACGGAGGAAAAACGCAAAAAGAATATCAGGAATATCTGATGTTGGTGAATTTATTTGTCAGAAAGCAGCAGAATTTACAACAGGAATACACGCGCTATGTGCAGGAAGGGAATTACAAAGAAGCCAATGAGATTAATATCAAATTAAATAACCTGAATACGGAATACATTAATGCCCTTAAGGATTTTGTTAAAGCGCGTCCGAAGTCGGCCGTCAGCGGTTATTTGATTTATAAGGAATTCAGTAATCCGGCCGTGCCTTTGGAAATCGTGGAAGAATTCAACAATCTTTTGGATGAACAATTTAAGAAAACCAAATTCGGCCAATTGGCTTCCGAGCGAATTCGTATTGCCCAGGGCACGAGGGTGGGCGGTGTGGCTACGGATTTCACGCTTCCTGACCCTAACGGTAAGCAAATCAGTTTATCTTCATTCAGGGGAAAATATGTGTTGGTGGATTTTTGGGCCAGTTGGTGCGGCCCTTGCCGGATGGAGAACCCATATGTGGTGGATGCATATAATCAGTTTAAAGACAAAAACTTCACCATTCTGGGTGTTTCGCTCGACAACAACAGGGAACGATGGCTTGATGCCATTCAGAAAGACGGCCTGACCTGGACCCATGTAAGCGACCTTAAAGGTTGGGCAAGCGATGTAGCCAGGCTTTACGGTATTAATGCCATACCCCAAAACTTTCTTATCGGTCCCGATGGGGTCATTATTGCCAAAAACCTGCGTGGCCATCAGTTGTCGGAAAAACTTCACGAGGTAATTAAAGACATTCACATCGAGAAAAAACTCAAAGATTAATTTTTTTGTTTCTAAATACTTCCCTTTCACTCTTTTCATATCAAACTTAAACGAATGTTAAAACAAACCCGATGGTTGTTCAAAATATATTTATATTTGCAAACCCCAAACCCAAAAACAGTTATGAAAAATAAATTTTTATTTTTATTATCACTGACGTTGGCTTATTCCCAACCTAACGACCCGGTGGTGATGAAAATCAACGATATTGAAGTTCGCAAGTCGGAATTCGAACAGGTATATAAGAAAAACAATCCCAAAGATAAAATCACCCGGGAGTCGTTGCGTGAATATGCCGATCTGTATGCTCTTTTCAGGATGAAAGTGGCGGAGGCCAAACTGGAGGGGCTCGACACGCTGATGAGTTTTAAAAATGAACTTGCCGGTTACCGAAGAAGTTTGGCAGCCCCTTACCTGAGTGACAAGAACACTAATGAAAACCTGCTGACCGAAGCCTACGAGCGTCTGAAAGAAGAAATCAAAGCCGCACACATACTGGTGCGTATCAGTGAAAATGCTTATCCGAAAGATACACTGGAGGCTTATATGCGCATCAGCATATACCGTGATGCAGTTTTGGGAAAAATGCCCTCCAAGGCTCAAATTGCACAATACGAAAAGTTACTATTAAACACAACCGATGTGCAACACATGCTGAAGCAAAAAGACAGTTCCCTGTATTTTGCCAAACTGAACAGCATTAAGAATTTGGAAAAAAATTATAAGCAAGCCGTCGATAAGTTTAAAGATTTGGTACCTTATACCAGTGATGATGCCGGAGGTAAAGAACTTAAAGGCGATTTGGGATATTTTTCCGCATTCGACATGGTGTATCCGTTCGAGAATGCCGCTTATTCCACTCCTGTAGGGCAAGTGAGCAAAATTATCCGAACCAGATACGGTTATCATATTTTAAAGGTGTATGACCGCAGGCCGAACCGCGGGGAAGTTACGGTGGCACACATCATGGCACGTTATCCGAAGGATGCCACACCCGAGGATAAAGCCAAAGCCAAAAGAAAAATCGATTCTATTGTGGAATTATTGAAAAAAGGAGAAAATTTCGAGGAACTGGCACGCAAAGTAAGCGACGACAAACAAACTTCCGATCGGGGCGGAATCCTTCAACCTTTCCGTTCGGGCCGTTTGCCTGCTTCTTTTGAAGACGTGGCATTTTCGCTTGAAAAAAACGGTGATGTGGGCGGGCCGGTCGAAACGCCCTACGGATGGCATGTCATTAAAAGAATTGACAAAAAATTACTGCCTCCTTTTGAATCCATGAAATCGGAATTGAAAATGAGGGTGAATCGCGATTCTCGGAGCCTGATGGGAAGAAAAAACCTTATTGCCAGATTGAAAAAGGAATATGGTTTTAAAGAAAACAAAGCTGCTTTTGAGGAATTCTCCAAGGTACTCGATTCCACCTTTCTTAAAGGAACCTGGAGCATGGATAAAGCCAAGGTATTGGGCAATAAAGAACTATTTAAAATCGGTAACAAATCGTTCACTCAAAATGACTTTGCCTTGTACCTGGAACGTAACCAGACAGCACGCTCCGACAAGGATGCCATGTTTGTGGCCAAAACCATGTATCCGAACTTTGTGGAGGAAAGCATAATTGAGTATGAAGATTCCCAGCTGGAAAATAAATATCCTGAATTTAAAGCCATCATGCGTGAATACCACGACGGCATCCTTATCTTCGATATTACCGACAGAAAAGTTTGGAGCAAAGCCGTGAAAGATACTGTAGGGCTGAAAGAATTTTACGAAAAAAATAAACAAAAGTATTTATGGGATGAACGTGCTGATGTGCACATATACACCTGCAAAGACGAAAAATCGGCTGCTTTGGCCAGAAAACTGCTGAATTCAGGAAAACGTGAGGATGCCGTGAAGAATGAAGTTAACAAAAAATTCAAAGATGCTTTAACCTATTCATATCATAACTTTTTCAAAGGAGAAAACAAAACAGTGGATGAAAACTGGAGGCCCGGGATTGTGAAAGACGATGTGATATCCGAAAAAGATAAATCGAGATCCATTTATGTTATTAACAGAATTATACCGAAAGAACCTAAAAAACTCAATGAATGCCGAGGTCCTGTGTCTGCCGACTATCAATTATTTTTGGAGGAAGATTGGGTAAAATACATGAAAAATAAATATAAAGTTACCATCAACGAAGACGTGCTGTATAGCATTAATTAAAATTCACCTTCATTTGTTCAAAAGTCAGCTTTCACATGATTTTGCCGTAAGGCAAGAAGTTTAATTTTACCGCATGTTCAGGAATTCGGGTTTTGTATTGGTATTCAGTTTATCGCTTTTGATTTTTCTTATTTTGCTGTTGAGTTGGTCCTTAATTAATTCAGCCCACCTGAGCAGGAGCATTCGTGAAAACCTGGGTTTTCAGATTTACCTGAAAGATTCGATACCGGGTCCTCAGCTCGAGGAAATCCAAAGGGAACTGGACCGTTCATCTTATACCCGCCATTGGATTATGGTGGAAAAAGAAAGTGCGGCAAGAGAATTGAAAGAAAAATTGGGCGAGGATTTTATCGGATTTTTAGGATACAATCCGTTACTGAACATGTTGGACGTTAAAGTAAAAGCGGAATATGCCACTCCCGACAGTCTGGAAGCAATTACTTCGGTTTTCCGAAACAATCCTGCCGTGCATGAGGTGGTTTATCAGAGAGATGTGGTAGACAAAATCAATAAAAACATGAAAACCATCTTCTACCTGATTTCTATTTTTGCCGCCAGCCTGTTGATAGTAGCCTTGTTCCTCATGCATAATACCATTCGCCTTTCACTTTATTCCCAACGATTCATCATCCACACCATGTATCTGGTGGGGGCCACCCGGCTATATATTACCAAACCATTTGTTATACGTTCCATATTGCAGGGAATGTTGGCAGGAGGAGCGGGAATATTTTTGTTTGTGTTAGTATATTTTGCCGCCCTGCAGCGCTTCCCCGAACTTTCCGAATTGGGCGGTCCCGGTGAACTCTACCTCTTGATGGTGGCCACCTTGTTGTTTTCCATTATCATAACGGCAGCCGGTACTTTTTTATCGGCTTTCCGCCTGGTGAATCTGAAAAGTGCGGAATTGTATCAATAATATCATGTCATTAACCTGAACCAAAATGTGTAACTTTAAATTATGTTTAAAAGTTTTATTTTTTATTTTTTTAAAGGCCTGATCATTTTAATTCCGTTGATGATCACCGTTCTGGTTATTGCCTACATATATAATTTCCTAAGTAGTATTTTTTCTTTCATCGGCTTTACAGATTTTGGTTTATTGAATACGCTGATAGGCCTGGCATTGACCATTACCCTCATTACGCTATTCGGTTATGCTACGGGCAATATTGTTTTCAGAAATCTGTTTAAAATACTGGAAGACAAAATGGAAGAGTTGCCCTTTATCAGGCACATTTATACTCCCGTTAAGGATTTTATTTCCGGTTTTGTAGGGAATAAGAAGAAATTCAATAAGCCCGTACTGGTTAAGCTGAATGATGCCATGGAAGTATATGAACTGGGATTCCTGACTGCCGAGGACATGGAGGCCATTAATCTGAAAAATATGGTGACGGTGTATTTGCCCTATTCCTATTCATTTATGGGAAAAATTGTGATTGTGCCTGCCACTTCCGTCCAACCCGTTAAAGCTGATTCGGCCGACATTATGAAATTCATCGTGAGTGGCGGAGTGTCGAACATAAAAGAGGAGAAAAATGATCCTGCAAATACAGCACATCCATAAGCGGTTCCACAATCATGTAGCCCTTCGCGATGTCAGCTTCGGAATACCCGAGGGGGTGGTTTTTGGGTTATTGGGCCCCAACGGGGCAGGCAAGACAACGCTAATCCGCATCATTACCCGGATTTTTATGCCTGACGAAGGCCAGATACTCTTTAGAGGAAAGCCCCATGCGGATGAGTACGTGGCCCGTATAGGGTATCTGCCGGAAGAAAGGGGGCTATATCGGAAAATGGAAGTGTATGAACATGCCGTGTATTTAGGCATGTTGAAGGGCCTGAATCGCGGCAAGGCCAAAGAAAAAGTGGAATACTGGATGAAGCGCTGGGAAATGATGCCCTGGAAAAAAAAGAAAATTCAGGAACTCAGTAAAGGGATGCAGCAAAAAGTGCAAATCATGGCATCGTTATTGCATGAACCTGAATTGCTGATACTGGATGAACCCTTTAGCGGCTTCGACCCCGTCAATGCAGCCCTGTTGAAAGAAGAAATCATCAATCTTAAAAATTCCGGCACCACCATTTTGTTTTCATCGCACAACATGAACAATGTCGAGGAAATTTGCGATGAAATTGTTCTGATTAACAAGTCGGAAAAAGTACTGGAAGGAAAAGTGAGGGAAATCCAGCATGCTCACTTTGAAAACACTTTTGATTTTGAGTTTGAAGGAAATGTGATGGGATTTACAAATGCGCTCTGGTCGGGCGGGGAAGTGTTATTCAGCAGTCAAATTGGAAATCGCAATACCGTCAGGGTTCGATTGTCACCAGGTGTAGAACTGAATGACGTTATCGGTTCGGTTTTGCCAGTATGCCGCCTGAAGGAAATTAGGCAAGTGTTACCATCCTTGCACGATATTTTTCTGAAAACCGTAACAGGAAAGGATAAAGCAATTTCATCGATTACACAAACGGAATAGGTTATGAAAAAAATTTTTTTGGTTGCCGAAAGAGAAATCCTGCAGAAAATAAGGACGCCATCGTTTATCATCATGACATTGCTTACTCCACTTCTGATAGCCGGTTTTGTGGGGCTTATAATTTACCTAACGCAAACGGAAAAAACCGAACAAAAAGTGTGGGTTGTGGACGAAAGCAAATTATTCGAAGGGCGCCTGCAACCCGATGACTATACCACATTTTCCTATACGCAAAAAAAACTTCCCGATGCCGTCAGGGAATTTTCAGATAAGGGCTACACCTGTATCCTTTGGATTGCACCTAACATAGTGGAAGGGGGCGACGGCGCCGTAAAGATCATCTACAAAAAATCACCGGGCTTGGCTTTTCAGACATACCTTAAAAATCAACTTGAAAAAATACTCTACGAAGAAAAACTACGCGCCAATCAGATTGACCCCATGGTAATCCACAATGCCAAACAGAAAGTACAGGTGATTATGGAAAAAGTGGATAAATACGGAAACGCCAAAGACCAAACCCAGTTTCAGCTCCTGGGATTTTTCATGGGATTTTTAATGTTTATGTTTATTACCGTTTATGGCATGATGGTGTTTCGTTCGGTTCTGGAGGAAAAGACTAACCGCATAGTGGAAATTATTATTTCCTCCATTAAGCCATTTCAGTTGCTGGCCGGTAAGATATTGGGCGTTGCGGTTTTAGGGATAGGGCAGTTTTTGGTCATGGCCGGCATCAGTGCTTTGCTGATGATGCTTATGGTGCAGTTTTTACTCAAAGACACACTGGCCGAATACGAAATTTTTAAAGCACAAACCGAAATGGTCATGAAAACCGGGGCTACCCAAAATCTGGATAAACTGGAAAAATTTCATGACAAACTCGAAACATTTCAGGTGCTGGATAAATTAAAAAACATTGATGTGGCGGAGGTGTTGGCAGCATTCTTATTGTATTTTCTGGGGGGGTATTTGCTATACAGCGCACTGATTGCGGCTATTGCATCGGCGGTGGATAACGAGTCGGACTCGCAGCAGTTTTTAATGCCGGTCATGTTGCCGCTTTTCGTGGCGTATTTTTCGTTGGTCAGGGCCATGGAAAATCCGGATGCATCTTCCATCGTTTGGTTTTCCTATATACCTTTCACCTCTCCCGTTATCATGATGTCGCGCATCACATCGGGAATACCATTCTGGGAAGTGCTGATGTCTTTGGTGTTGCTGTTTGCCGCTATTATATTGGTGCTCATGTTGGCTGCTAAAATATACAGAACGGGGATTTTGATGTATGGCCAGAAAGTAACCTGGAAAACCATATTTCAATGGGTTTTTAAAAATTAAAATTATTTATTTTATTTTTTGATTTTTATATTTTTGAAGGGAGTCGATGCTTTTCCTGATGATGTCCTTTAGGGTTTGGGTGTGAAAACAATAATATTTCAAAGAAGAATCGAATCGGGCCCGTGAACATAATTGGGGATTAACGGGGCAGAATTTCAGTTTCACGGAATCGGGATGGGAAAAGGGGATGCCGTGTGCGGCCTCAAACAATGAAATCCCCACAATGTGCATCACCATGCTGTCGGGGGGGATAATATGAGTTCTGTTTCTTAATTCATTATTTTTATCACAGCAGATAAAAAAAATAATCAAAAAAAAAGGCAAACTTTTTCTCACTTAAAAAGAATGATAAATTAATTTAAGTACAAAATTAATTAATTGTATGTGATAAACATATTTGCTGACAAAAAATGATCATTGTCATAGTAATTAACAACAATTGTCATTTTTTGGGTTAATACAATTATAGTCCTTTGAAATAAAAAAGTTATGAAAAAGTGGTTTATATCATTTAATGTTGCAATAATGTCGTTATTGCATTCCCAGGTTACTTTGACACAGTCAAATCATGCACCGATCCCCGGTGATAATCATCCGATTAAGGGATTTGATACCATAGCCAACATTTCCAATATTTTAAATCAGAATGGCAACGGCATTTTATTTAATTTCAGCAATGCCATTGTCCCCAATCAAACATTGTTTACGAATTCATACGTAACTCCTTCGGTATTGCCCGGTTCATCATCTTTTATCAGTATGGGGGCCAATGTTGCCTTATCGGATAGCGGCGGATTTTATAAATCCTCATCCGCATCGTTGGAGTATTGCGGGCATATTGGCAATAGCGGTGAAAAAATGGAATTTCTTATAGATAAACCGATACTGATGCAGTATCCGTTTTCTTACGGAGGTTTTTTTTCGGATGCAGCTTTAGGTACATTAACAACCACATTGTTTCCTGTGTTTAATTTAAGTGGTACCATATTGGTCAGCGGAGCTTCTCAAGGGTCGTTAATATTGCCGGGTATTCCGGCATTTAATAATGTATTAAGGGTAGTAACGAATGTTACCCTTTTAATTCAAGGAACCGGTTCCTTAAGTACCGTTACGGGCACTCAATCTTTTACGCAACACGATTTTTATACTAATGGTATTAAATTTCCCGTTCTTAGTGTAAAATATGAAAAGGTAACCATTCCCGCATTTTCGGTAAATGACTACAATGTAGATCGGCATTATTACGGAATGTACACTTTAGGGATTTCCGAATCCGGCCCGAATGAAAATAACATTAAGTTTTATCCGACTATTGTTCACGATCGCTTAAATATTTACAGTGATAATCAATACGAAATTAAAATTTATACAATGGATGGAAGCATGATAAAGAAAATGATTATACAAGGTAAAGATGAAGTAGATATGAGCACATGGAAAAGCGGTGTTTATCTCATTATTTCAGAAGACACTAAAAGTAAATTGCAGATTGTTAATAAAATAGTGAAGTTATAAGTGAGTTTCGGTAAAATTTAAATTCCATTTAATAATTTTTGGCATTGTTTGTTAACTTTGCCGTCAAATATGAAAAGAGGGCCTGTATCGGAATTTATTGAAAAACATTTTTTGCATTTTAATGCTGCTGCGTTGGTGGATGCTGCCAGGGCTTATGAAAAACACATAAATGAAGGGGGCAAAATGATGATCACCCTTGCCGGAGCCATGAGCACGGCAGAACTGGGAAAATCCCTTGCGGAAATGATACGGCAGGATAAGGTTTCGATTATTTCCTGCACGGGCGCAAACCTGGAAGAAGACATCATGAACCTGGTGGCGCACAATCATTACAAACGCATACCCAATTACCGCGACCTTACGCCTCAGGATGAATGGAATTTGCTTGAAAATCATTTTAATCGGGTGACCGATACCTGCATCCCCGAAGAGGAAGCGTTCAGGCGTTTGCAAAAGCATATTTTTAAAGCATGGAGTGAAGCAGAAAAAAAGGGTGAGCGTTATTTTCCGCATGAATACATGTATAAGATTTTGTTGAGCGGGGAGTTGGAGCAGTATTATGAAATTGACCCTAAGGATTCATGGATGTTGGCGGCTGCCCAAAAGAATTTGCCGATAGTGGTTCCCGGATGGGAAGACAGCACCATGGGAAATATTTTTGCGTCTTATGTAATTAAAAACGAACTCAAGGCAACCACCATGAAAAGCGGAATTGAATATATGGTGTGGCTTGCCGACTGGTACAGGAAAAATTCCTCCGGCAAAGGAGTGGGCTTTTTCCAGATAGGAGGCGGAATAGCCGGTGATTTTCCGATTTGCGTGGTGCCCATGATGTATCAGGATTTGGGCTGGGAGGATGTTCCGTTTTGGTCGTATTTCTGCCAGATTTCCGACTCCACCACATCCTATGGTTCTTATTCAGGCGCGGTGCCGAATGAAAAAATCACCTGGGGAAAGCTTGGAATTGATACTCCGAAATTTGTGATTGAAAGTGATGCCACCATTGTGGCGCCTTTAATTTTTGCCTGGGTGTTGGGGTGGTAAATTACTTAACTGAGAATAAAATTCATCGGCATTTTTTGTGAAGAGAATGCTGTCTGCACTTAATTTCGAAACTACGTGCCCGTCATACCCCATATAATCCATCCCGATGGTTAAATAATAAGGCCTATGCCGGTAAGCGTAATTGTAACCGAGTAATCTTCTAATGCAGACATTCACTTGTTTTTGAGTAATCATTGTTTGTTGTCTCGTAAAATAATCGGATAATGTATCATGGGGAACTTCCACCGAAAAATAAATAAAAGGTATGCTTAAAACGGGCTTTCGGAACATATTATGACCGAACATGTCTTCTTCTCCGGCACATTCACCATGGTCTGAAAAATAAAAGACATAAAGCGGAGTTTTGGTTTTCCGAATTAAAATATGGTACAATTTATTAAAAAGATAATCCTGATAGCACATGGCATTATCATAATGTGCGGTATGTGGATGTTTGTAATCAGATTCTTTAAAGATTTTAAAATTCTTGGGGTATCGTTCTTGATATGGTTCATGGCATCCGTAGAATTGAACAACAATGAGCTTTTTTTCGGGTTTTTGAATAAAGTTCTCAATTAAAGGAAAAAGACAGGAATCCGGTTCTGCCCTGGATGTACCATAATTAGGATTACGATGATGAGGCAAAGAAATGTAATCAATATAACCCAAATTCATGTAACCCAGAAATGAAGATCCGCCCTCCAGCGACTGGCTTGAAATAAAATATGTTTTGAATTGATTCTCTTTTGCTAGTTTAAAAAGTAAATGTTTGCCCTGATAAAGCTGATCAAATTGGCGAAGGGTATCGAGGTACAGAAAAAAATTCAGTAAAGCTATCTGCGTATTTGAACCTGAAGTAATGCATTTGTGGATATTGATTAGTTTTTTTGAGGCAAGGGCCTTAATGGATGGAGTGGTGGGTACGGAATAACCAAAAACACTCATGTGAGAGGAGCCCATGCTTTCGTTCAGTAAAACAATTACGGAAGCATTGGTGGAAGGAATCTTATCGGGCAAAGGATAAGATTTTCCTCCGCTGAATTTTGTCCATTTCATCGGAAGATAACTGCCGAAAAAAGCGGTAAGTGTGCCGATGGAATTATTTAGAAGATGTGTGTTTTGTTTTACCGGTTCTCCGGGCTTGAAATTCAGATAGGCATTTATTCCCATATATAACAGAGCCAGTGGTAATGAAAAAGAAAAATAGGGTATTTTATACAGAATAGAAGAAAAAATACGGAAGATAAAAACATTTAAAATCATCGCGATACAAACAGCAAATAAAGGTAATGCTATCATGGAAAAAGGAATACCCGATATTCCATTCATTACTTCTTTAAAGTCGTAGAAAAAAGCATAAATTTCGGAAGGGAGCAAAGAGTGTTTATAATACTGATAATGGAGTAATTCAATTAACATTAAAAAAAACAAAATGGAGTAAGTTAAAAATTTAACTTTATCATTTTTAAAAAGCGAGATGGCAAAAAGAAGGATAAAAATTATAAAAAAATCAAAATTTTTAAACATTTCAATAAAACCAAGATCGGTAAAGGAACTTTGAAGAATAATGAGTTCCAGGGTCAGTAAAAGGGAAAGCAGAATATTGTATATAACGGTAGGAAAAAAAATCATGATGCAAAAAAAAAGAAGGGTAAGCTCCTTTCATCGCGCCGCTACAACCGCCTACCCTTGCTTCGTTCCCGACCTGGGGGATTCGGCAGGAGCTGGCCGTGAAAGACTTACCCGGTGTAAAATTACATAAATTACGGCATTCGTTCAAAGAAGTTTTATTTTTCTTTATTTTGTTACGGTGTTCATCGTCAGTCAGGTAGAAAAATTCATCAAGTGGTTGCACCTGCGTTTGTCGCACAGGCAATTTATTTTCTTGTCTGCCATATTGATTGGGGCTTCTGCGGGCCTGGCTGCCATATTGCTTAAGAGTGCGGTGTATTTGGTTCATGATGTTATGGTATCGGATGTCTTTTCTGGATATAATTTGCTTTTTTATATCCTTTCACCTGCCCTTGGCATAGGGTTATGTGTATGGTATGTCAACAAATTTCACGGAGGGGTTTATCCGAAAGGGATTTCCAGCGTGCTTTATGCACTGGCCCGAAAATCGGGCAACATTTTGCCGCATCACATGTATTCCCATATTATCACTTCATCGCTCACGGTAGGCCTGGGGGGCTCGGCGGGGTTGGAGTCGCCCATCGTCAAGACGGGTTCGGCTTTCGGGGCTAATTATGCCAGAACCTACCGAATGACCTATAAAGACCGCACGCTTATGATTGCCTGCGGGGCCGCATCGGGCATTGCCGCAGCATTCAATGCCCCTATAGCCGGTGTACTCTTTGCTTTGGAAGTATTGTTATCCGATATTGCCATTTCGGCATTTGTTCCTTTATTAATATCATCCGCCACAGGGGCTATCCTTTCGATCATGCTTCAGCATCACGATGTTTTTTTGAATCCGGAAAACATCGAAAAGTTTCATTACTCTCAAATTCCTTTTTATATCTTACTCGGACTGCTTTGCGGTTTTTTTTCACTGTATTATTCATCGGTTTTTCTGGCAACGGAAAAATTTTTCAGAAAGTTTACTCAAAAAAAAATTTTACTGTCGGTGATGGCCGGTTTGTTTTTGGGAGCCATCTATATTTTCTTTCCCCCCCTGATGGGCGAAGGATACGATTTCATCAAAAATCTCTGGAATAATACGCCGGCCCGCACATTACATAACGGTTTGCTTTACGACTTTGTCGGTAAAGAAATTTTATGGTTAATGCTGATATTGATATTGATGTTCAAACCTTTTGTGGCCGGCATTACCATTGGTTCTGGCGGAAACGGGGGAAATTTTGCGCCTTCGCTTTTCAGCGGGGCCGGATTGGGATATTTGTTTTCCGTGGGATTGCAAAAGCTATTTAATGTTGCATCTGTTTCTGCAACGGCATGCTCCGTAGTGGGAATGGCAGGAATATTAACGGGCATTTTTTATGCCCCGCTCACAGCCATTTTTTTGATTGCCGAACTTACGGGCGGATATCATCTGATGATTCCACTGATGCTGGTAT
>JAOAHO010000081.1 GCA_026415195.1 Bacteroidia bacterium
GGCGCTTCCTGCATGCGGCTCGCTTCGCTCGCCGCACTCCGGAAGGCGCGCTTACGCCCCTCCGCATCCCTCACGCATGAGGGATTTAATAACCTTTACATGAATGGCGCATGTATCATGGCTTGTATTATTAAAAACCAGGCCCTTTTAATATATTGAAATTTTTATATTACATGGTTTCCTTGATAATCATATGCTTACCGCTGCGGACGGCTTGTATCATCTGGCCGTGTGTGCGGGACGCTTGTCTATGTAAGGGTTTTAAAACATCACCGTGACATCATACTCCACCTCTGCCATTTGATATGACATGAGCTTTTGATAACCGCCGTGGGGTGGGATGAATTTATTCTTATTATTCATGAAATAGATTTATTACAAATTCTTCAAATGAATTGAATTTTAAAATTTCCAAATGCTTAAGATTAACACAACTTTCTATATTTCTTATGACCTCATTAGGTTCGGGATTAACGATGATAATTTTATTTAATCTATTTAATCTTTTTAGGACATGCTCATTAAAAATTTTCTCATTTCCCTTCCATCCTATTAAATATAATTCTTCTATATGATCAGATAAAAACCTTGATGTATCAAACATTGTATAAGTCATCATTATTTCATCTTTGTTTTTGTAAGGCATGAGAATTGCAGGAAAAGAGGACTTTGAATTGTCATCTGAAATTTTTTCGATAGCATTTCTATCTGCCTTATATCTGCCAATCCCTTTTTCATTAAATTGTGCCTCATAACCCCATGAATTATAGTACACTTTATTAATGAGATTAAAATAAATATCTGATAAATCTAATTTATGAGTTGTGATGTGCTCATAAAGATTCACCTGATTTGTTCTCCAACCCCAGTCCCATGAACCATGAGGTTTAATCAGGAGGATTTTTTTATTTTGTATGTCTATGTAATCGCTTAGCGTGTTAAATTTATAGTCAAAGATTTTTTCAATGTAGTAATCCAATATAGTATCATAATTGAAAGAGATACAAATAATTCGCTCTTCATTATTTCTACAAAGATATCTATTGAAATAATCTATCAGTAAAGCATAAAGATTGTTGTTAAAATTTTCTATGGTTTCATGAGAAACCCTCATTAATAATTCTCTTAAATAGAACTGAATTTGAATATGTCTTAGAAGTAAACTCGGATTGTAGCAATTTATAATGTCTTGCCACTCTTTTTCAAGCGCCTCTTCAATATCTTTATGATTTGCCAAAAAGTATGGTATGAATGTTTTAACTTCTTTATACTTATCAAGGATACTTGCATAATTCTTGTGGAACACTTCAAAACCTAAAGGAGGTTTCCATAAAAAATCTTCAAAGGTCTCTTTTTCATCATCGAAGATACAGTACCTTGATGCTCCTGCACCAAAAACAAACATTTTTTTTAATCGTTCACCGCTTGTGCTGATACTTTTAGGCGGTTCAGTTGAACTGAAAAATAAATTTAATTTTACATCTCTAATAACGTTTTTTGAAGGAATTAAATCACATAATTCCCTATATTTTTCATCGTCTTTACTATTTTGAAAATCCTGTGTTTTGTTGTTGGTCAAAATATAAAAAGAACCATCCTCATTTACTTTTACCACCCTGCCGAAAAAAATTTCTCCGTAGTAAGTAATGAAATATTTCGGTGGCTCTTGAAACCATTCAAAAGGAATATTCATATCGTGCTTAATTGTATGTAGTTATTGTTCGTTTTTATTGACTCCCCTCAATTATCCTCACCTCCTCCTCCGTCAGTTCATACAACTGATACACCAGCCGGTCTATCTCCCGCTCCCACTCGGTGGTATCGGCTTGAGGGTTCTGCTTCTTGGCAAAGTAAATATTATTCACTAAAATTTCTACTTGGTCAATCAAGAATTTATTGAATTGGGTAACACAAGGGATAGGAATTTTTTCAACGTATGCCTGCCGCCATTGATTTGTTCCTACACCACTGCTAATACAAATTTTATCAAAATAAAAAAACGTAACCTTTGAATTTAAGACACCACACAAATATTTAAGATGCTTAGAACTCGCTAAACATGTTAAACTATTTAACGAATAATATTCTTTTTCAACAATTGAAAATCTTGGTTCATTTGTTAACTCGAGCCAGGAGATATAATTACTACCATCAGAAAAAAAGCTATTTGCTTGCAATTCAAACCACTTTTGATCTCCAGCTCTTCCCATTAATGCAGATTTATATTTATACAAAAAATTTTTTCGCGAATGAAAGTTATTCATATCTATATTCAATGTAGGAAATAATCCTATTATCCACAGCCCTGCCCACTCGTAGTAATAGCGCTTAATGTCGCGGCCGCGCAAAATGGGCTTGATGATGGCTTCGGTGCGTTTTATCTCCTCTTCATCCTTACAATTCGCCAGTATTTCATTGCGCTTTTCGGTGCTGATAATAAAGGCCTCGTTAAGGCCCGTTTTTATTCCGTAGTAAATATTCACATCCCAATCTTTCAGGGGCTTGCCCAGGCGTTCTATTTTTTCTTTCAGCCGCTGCTCGGCGCTGCTGCCAATGAACCAGGCATCGTCCCCAAGTTTTTCCATTACCACGCCCCGGGTTTTCATCTGTTCCCACAGGTTTACTTTCCCGTTTTCCTTCACGGCCTGAAGGGCTCTCATGGCAAAGGGCTCTGTTGCTTGCAGGCCTTTCTTCCTGCCGGCGGGCTTTCGCCCGCGCTTTTCCACCAGCAAAATGTTGGTGTCCACGGTGGCACTTTTAAAAACCCCGGGCCCTAAATCCACCAAAAGCAGGGGGTTCCAGCGGCATAAATACGCCCTGAGCTTTTTCCCGTAGCCCGCACGCAACCATTTGTTGGAAGTGATGTAGCACAAATGCCCCCCTTCCTTCAGCAAGTTTATCCCTTTTTCATAGAACAGCACATAAATATTGCCGGAACGGGCAAAGGTTTGGTAATGAAATTTTTCATACTTTTTTCCAAGCGCGCCTCCGTCGTTTTGAAGCTGAATATAAGGCGGGTTGCCCATCACCAGGTCGAAGCCCTGGTGCGGGTTTGTGGCAGCATGGTTGTTCACCCCAAACATCAGGAAGCCGTCGAACCAGGCATGCACGTGGTCGGCATAAAAGGGGTTGAATTCCTGCATTTGGGTTGCCAGTTCCTCTTGCCCGAAATCGCGGGCCATCTCCACCAGTTTTTGCTTCAGCACACGGAATTTTTCTTTAAGGCGGTTTTTGTTTTCCAGGGTGCCGGCCTCAAAATATTCGTGCATCAGGGCTTTCAGGTCGTTCACAAATTCCTGCACAAAATTGCCCACATTCACGTCTTTCAGCGGTGTCAGGGCATCGGCAATGATGAATTTGATGTCGAGGTTAGGCAGGGGTTGCAGCCCCATATTGGGCAGGGCGGGGTCAATGGCTTCGTCCACCAGCAGGGAAATAAAGAACCTCAGTTTGGAAATCTGAATGGCAATGGGCTGGATGTCGGTGCCATAGATGCAGTTTTCAATCAGGAAGAGCTTGCGGTGGTAGTCGGCGTTTTTTTGGATTACGTTATGCACATTCTGCCCCCGGGTTGCATCATTGGCGCTTTCCGGTTTGTGCATGAAGCGGCCGTCGGGGTCGGTTTTTTGAAGCAGCTTCACCATGCGGTGCAGCATGCCCATGGGGAAGGCCCCGCTGCCGCAGGCAGGGTCTAAAATGCGGCATTCCATCACATATTTCACAATTTCCCTGCGCACTTCTTCGGGCACAGGGGGCACGCCTTCGGCGTCGGATATCAGGCCCTCCAAAGCTTCGGGATCGGCTTGCGGCACTTTGTTTTTCAGGTAGGCCAGCAGCGCCTGTTCACACATGAAATCCACAATTTCCCTGGGCGTATAATAGGTGCCGGTATTCTTGCGTGCGCTTTTGGATGTCTCCGGATTATAGGAAGCCAGCAGGTTCTCGAACACGTTGCCCAGCAGCTCGGGGTCGAGTGCCACGTCTTCGTCCACCGATGAGTTTTCGTCTATGGTAAAGTGGAAGG
>JAOAHO010000082.1 GCA_026415195.1 Bacteroidia bacterium
CCCATACCGCTCTTCAAAAATTGCTTTCAAAAAGATTTGGATTCGCTTTACAAGCATACTCAGGTAAACAAGCTGGGCTTTGGAATCGGGTATAACTATAAAGACCGAAATTCATGCTTTATGATTTTCAGAAAAAAATAGTATTGTATTTTTTATTTGCTTTTTATTTTGGAATATCACAAACCGAAAAAATCGACATTACCTATTTTACCGGCAAGGACACTTTATTGAGCCGTGTATTTTCCAATGCCCCTCGGTTCGGATTACAAGTTTTTCTATCCTATCAGAAAAAAGGCAAATGGCATCATGAATTCTTCGGCGACAGCATGCAGTATTTCTATCCTGCCAGTTTGGTAAAATTGCCTACGGCGTTGGCTGCCGTGCGTTGGCTGAAAGAAAATCAGTTTGATTTTGAAATGTGGGACAGTATCTATTTATGCCGCAAACAAACCGGTATTTCAAAGAACGAAAAAATGAACGATACTATCAGTATCAAAGATCATATCATTCGTTCACTGGTTGTAAGCGATAATGAATCTTTTAATTTGTTGTATGAACTGACGGGATATTATCGTGTTCAAAAAATTCTGGAAGACTTAGGAATGAAGCATTCCAGGATAGTACATCATTTTGGAACATACAACAAAAAAAACGACAGTTTAATTTTTCCTGAAGTGGAGCTCATTCAATCGGGTAAAGTGATCAAAACGGTACGGGTGGCGCATGCACTAAGTGAATACGGGGCATTGGAAAATGCCTTGGTCGGGACTTTTAAAAAAAAGAACTGTAAAGAAAAGGATTTCAGTCGTTCCAATATGCTTCCGTTAACCGATATCCACAGGATGCTGATGCGCCTATTGGAAGAAAATCTTATACCGGTTTTGGGGCAAAAGGAGATGGCATTTTTGAAGCAATGCTTATGGGCACAACCACATCAAATAAAATTCAAAGGTTATGATTCATTAAAACATTATCCTTCATTAAAAAAATATTTTATTTACGGTTCTGACAAAAAAAGCAAGCCGGATGAAAAAATCGATATATGGAATATTGTAGGCCAATCGTATGGATTCTTGGCTGATGTGGCTTATATTTACGATAAAAAAAGAAATCTCGGTTGTTATCTGAGTGCCGTAATTTATGTGAACGATAAGGATTGTTTTGGAAAAGGGTGGTATGAATATGAACAAACAGGTTTTCCTTTTTTGAAAAGATTGGGATTACTGACAATAGAATATGTATCTGATATGACTAAGTAAAAAGGATAAGCAGGGTTTGGTCGTCGGTTTGTTCGTTATTTCCCATCCAATCTTGCATAAATGCTGATATTTCATATTCAAGTTCGTTATTATCTGGATTTATTTTACTTATGAGGAATTCAAACAAATTCTTTTTACCGATTTTTTTATTCTTGGGCCCGCCAAACTGGTCGGTCATACCATCGGTGAACAGTATGATGACTTCATGATCATTCAGGGTCAGATCTGTTGCTGAAAAAGGATCGTTTTTTTCATAGTTGCCAATCGGCATTTTATCGGGGGAGAGTTCTTTTATTTCTTTATTGTGGATATTCATGATGGCAATAGGTCTGTTAGCACCTGAATATTGTAAAGTGTTGTTGGATGGGGTATATTTTATAAGAGCAATGTCCATTCCGTCATAAATAATTTCGTTGTGAAGTTTAGATTTATTAATCAATAATTCTCTGGTTTGATTAAGAATTTCATTCGTTTGTTCAATATTTTCTTTGCTTACCAATTGTTGGAGTGTAGAGGAAAAAAATATCGAAAGCAACGCCCCTGGTACACCATGGCCTGTGCAATCGGCAATGGCGATAAATATTGAACCATTTTTCTCCATAAACCAATAAAAATCTCCGGCAACAATATCACGAGGTTGATAATATAATGCGTGTTTTAAAAAAAAGTTATTTAAGATGTTTTTATCGCTGAGGAACATATTTTGAATGCGTTTGGAATAAGTTATGCTGTCAAGAATTTCTTTGTTTTTATGTTCAAGGAGTTCGTTTTTGGAATGAAGAATGTTTTTTTGTTCAGAGATTAATCTGTTTTGTTTTCGGATAATTTTAAAACGGTTAAAGAGTAAGTAGGAAAAGGTGATTAAAATGATCAGGATAATAAGAAGCCCCCATTGCTGTTTTCTTTTGTTATCCAGTTCAAGTGATTTGTTTTTCAATTCAAGATTTTTTATATTCATTTCTTTTTGGAAGCTGATACTGTCTTTGATTCGGTTAAGTTCGTATTGAGATTTTGCATTAAAAATGGAAGCCGATCTTATGTTTTCTAAATTAAGTATACTATCTTTAATATCATGATATTTATCTAAAAAGTATAATGCATATTTATATTGATTTGTTTTATAGTAATACTTATGGATAATGTGATATATATTTTTTCTTAAGTAATTGTTTATTCTTTGTTTTTTTAGTACTTCATTAAGTAATTCAACATAATACTTTGTTTTGTGCATATCATTTCTGTTGAAGTAGAATTCAGCCATATGTAATAATGCTTCTATGATATTTTCTTGATTTTTGGTTTTTTTGGAAAATTCGAATTGAAGACGGTAATATTTAGTGGCAGAATCATAATTTCTTGATTTTTCAAATAGCATTCCCATGAATCTGCAAATCACGCTTAAGTTGCCATAATTCTTTAAGCTATCAGAAATAAGGTAAGAATTTCTTAAAATCTTTTCTGATTCAGCGTAATTTTTTAGATGATAAAGATATTTACCTTTGTTTATTAACGAAACACAATAATCATTAATAAAGTTTGCAGAATAATTTATTTCCAGTGATTTATCTATGAACTTTAGAGCATTTTTATAATCTTTTAGTTTACTGTATATCATTGCAATGTTTGAATAATTCGAGGCTAATGCATATTTTCTTTCAAGTCGCAGATTGATTTTAATAGCTTCAAAGTAACAATTTAATGCACTTTGTAAATCATTCATTTCCTGTAAAACCGTTCCTTTGTTGCCCAAGCAAATGGCTTTAATTTTTAATGCATCCTTAAAATGTTTTTGATAATTCTTTTTAGCTAATAAATTACCCATTCTTTCGGCATTTTCAAAGCACTGAAGAGCTTCTTCGTAATCTTCTTTTAAAAAATATATCCAACCTTTCCTAATTATTACATTAATTTTGTATAAAGGAACATTCCATTGATTGCTAATTTTCTCCATTAGGTCAATGTAAAATAGTGCTGAGTCTGGATTATTGTCTTGAATATCCAGGATTATTTTTTGAACAAAAAAATATTTTACTGAATCATTTTTTTCATTTTTTAAGAATTCTGTGATTTCTCTAAAAGAAGAATATTCTTGAGATATTACATAAAATAAATTTTGAAAAAAAAATATTAAAAACCAAAAGTGATAATATGAAGGTAGAATTTTAATCAATCATGACAAGTTTTTTAATTCATTAACCAATTCCGTCAGGGCTTTTTTGGCATCACCGAAGAACATGGAACATTTGCTGTTATAAAACAGCAGATTGTCGATGCCTGAATAACCAGCATTCATACTCCGTTTGTTAACCACTACGTGTTTTGCTTTGTCAACTTCCAAAATCGGCATGCCATAAATGGGGGAGGAAGGGTCGGTTTTGGCAGCGGGGTTCACCACATCATTGGCTCCCACTACCAGAACTACATCAGTTTGTTCAAATTCAGGATTGATATCTTCCATTTCAACTAGTTTATCATACGATACGTTACTTTCTGCCAGCAGTACATTCA
>JAOAHO010000083.1 GCA_026415195.1 Bacteroidia bacterium
GTTCAATATAGTGCGCACTGATCCCGTTGAACGATGGGGATTGTGCGGCATTCACGGAAGTGTTCACGGTGCTGGGTTGGCCCAAGTTATTAAGGCGTGCCTGAGTGCTGTCCAGGACAAATTTGAAAATCAATCTTGGTGCATTTCCCGTAAGCGGCCAGGCCGTATCGGGTAAATTACAGGTGGGGCAATTGGAATTCGGGTTTTGGGGAGACGGATTGTTGTCGTCGTTTTTTTTGGTGTCTTTTTTACAGGAAAAAATTAACACTGTCAGGCAGGCAAAAACAAAATAATGTAACTTCATAAGCGTAAAGGTAATTAAAATTACATCAGCATGCGTCTGGTAATTCAAAGGTGCAGCAGGTTAATGCTGACGGCCAATGGCGAGCTTCGTTGCAGCAAGCAAGGGCCGGGGCTCTTGGTGTTGGCAGGATGGGGGCAGGAGGATGACGGCAATGATGAAGAAATGCGATGGGTTATTCAGAAAATACTGCAAATGCGCATATTTTCGGATGCCGAAGGAAAGATGAACCTGAGCGTGCAGGATGTGAAAGGTTATGTGGCGGTGGTCAGTAATTTTACCCTGTATGCTTCCACCAAAAAAGGGAACAGGCCTTCCTTCGTGCATTCGGCACCTCCGGAAAAAGCCAAATTATGGTATGAAAAACTGGTGGCGGAAATGAGAAAAATTTTTCCTGAAACCTACGATGGTATTTTCGGAGCAGATATGAAAATAGATTTTGTTAACGACGGGCCTGTAACGATAATAATTGATACCCTTAACAAAGAATAACTCAATGTGAATTCTGAATGTGTTTGTTCAGTTCATCAATGGAAGTTTCGAATTCAAATGCATCGTTGACCAAAAAATAATTTTGTTTATCTAAAGTAAATTTATAGGCATATTTTGCAAACTCAAGGCGAGAATTTTCAAATCCGAATAAACGCATGATTTCACGTATTTGTTCGCTTTTTAGGCAATTGGAACGTGCGATTTGTTTGGCAATTTCAAGTTTGGAATTTTCAAAGTTCTTCGATTTGATCTGTGCTTTAATGTTTTCAAATCGGGAGGCATTCACAAGGCAGGCCTGATGGGGGTTATTGGAATGAGCAGAATTGGAATGGGTGGTGATGGTTGTGGAAGTGGTAATGGTTTGCGACGTTTGCCCGCTTGTTTGAAAAGTTACTGAACCCTGGCTTCCGGGAACAATGATTTGTATGCCGGCACCTCCGGAACCCTGATTTCCCGTACTGACAACCGTAGAAGTAGTAACGGTTTGTTGTTGAGGCGAGGGAGAAGATGGGTTAGCGGGAGGATGATAAATCCACTCATTATCATCATGATAGGGGACGGAAATTTGTCCTTCAGGAACCTGGGGCTCTACGATGCCGTTCATAGGATCCGCGCTGTACAAAAACAATTTCCATTTTCCGCTTTTGGTTTTTTTCAGTTGATAAATAAATTCCCAATTCCTTTTCTGTTCCGAATTCCACATGAAGAAGATCGGTTGCACCACATCCTGAATGCGTTCATTCTCAAACTTTATTCTTGCCTGAACCTTGGGCTGCGTAACCCTTGTAATTCTTACATTGCTTTGAAACTCCACATTCTGAGGGACTCCGTTCAAAATTACTTTAAACCTTTCCTGCCCTGAAGTAAATATTACCAAATCGTTCTGGGCAACAACAATAATTAAGCTTAAAATCAAAAAGAGTATGCTTTTCATAACACGATTTACATTTCAAATATCGTGCTATTGTAATTATGGATCTATTTTTAATGTAAAATTTAACAATTCTTCAAAATACCTCTAACTTTGAGGGTTAATGATGATGCACCCTGTCTGTTTCAACAAATTTCCGGAAAAACTTTTCCATGGCTCAAATAAAGTATTTGTATTAACCACAAAAAAAATATTTCGTTATTGTTATCCGCTTTTTCAGAAAAAATTAACTTTCTCAAAGAACACTGAATTTATTTTTATTCCTGACGGGGAAAAACATAAAAATTTTGAAATTGCACAAAAGGCCCTTTCGGTGCTTTTTAATAAAAAAGCTGGCAGGGCTGATGTATTATTATGCTTGGGCGGGGGAGTGGTAACCGATCTGGGAGGATTTTGCGCATCGGTATATAAAAGGGGAATGCGGCTGGTTCATGTGCCCACCACATTGCTGGCTATGGCTGATGCTGCCGTGGGCGGCAAAAACGGGCTGAATTTTCATTATGCCAAAAACATGATAGGCACCTTATATTTTCCCGAAGCGTTGATAATTTTTGAGGATTTCCTGAAAACACTTCCGGAAGTGGAATACGCCAACGGGCTTACCGAAATTTTTAAAATATCCCTGACGGATGATGCCCGGCTTTTTGATGCTTTGTGTAAGAAATCATATAATAAAAACATTTTGCCTTTACTCAAAAAAGCGATAGCCCTTAAAATGAAAATTGTAACGGAAGATCCGAACGAGAAAGGCCGCAGGAAGGTGTTGAATTTTGGGCATACATTCGGGCATGCTTTAGAGGCGATCTATCAGGAAAGAGGTAAGCAAATACCTCACGGCGTGGCCGTGGCAACCGGAATGGCTTTGGAATGCATACTTTCTTTTCGTAAAGGTTATTTGAATCAAAAAACACTTTTTTTCATATTGCAAAACATCCGAAAACATTTAAAAATATTAAAAAAATTGCCGGAGGCAAAAGAAATGTATGCGTATATGTTGCACGATAAGAAAAACAAGCAGGGGAAAATTATGTGTGTGGGTTTAAAATCTGTCGGCCAAAGCATTACGGATATCCCTACGGAATATAAAGATGTGCTGAATTGTAAAGATTTTTATCACTCATGGATAAGCACGTTGAAGTAAGTTTTCCGTCCGATAAAAAAATCTTCGGGGACATTCAGATTCCCGGTTCCAAAAGCATCAGCAACCGTTATTTAATTTTAAAACATTTTTCCGGGCAAAACATTTCGTTTGATAATCTTTCAAGTTCTGAGGACACCGTATTGTTGATTAAAAATTTGAAGGCCGTTTCAGAGAATTTACATAAAGGCGCAACATTATATTGTCATCATGCCGGCACCACATTTCGTTTTTTGTTGAGCTTGTTGTGTATCACACCGGGCGAGTGGATATTGGATGGAAGCGAGCGCTTAAGGCAAAGGCCGCATGGCGCGTTGGTAGATGCATTAAATTCCCTGGGCGCGCACATCAAATCATTACATGAAGATTACAGGCCACCATACCTTATTGAAGGGAATGATAATTTAAAAGGCGGTGTAATTGAAGCCAGATCAGACATCAGCAGCCAGGTGATATCATCATTGCTGTTGGTTGGGCCATGCTTAAAAGGAGGGTTGAAAATAAAAACCACAGGAGAAAAAGTTTCGGGAGGATATATTGAACTCACCGTGCAATGCATGAAAAAATTTGGAGTGGAGGTGATAGAACATGAAAGTTGTTTGATAATTCCCGAACAAAAGTATATGTT
>JAOAHO010000084.1 GCA_026415195.1 Bacteroidia bacterium
ACTCAGTCAAAAAGGAAAAATGCTCAAAAGGCATTTTTCCTTCTTTTAAAAAATTGCACTTATTTGTTGAATCCAGCCATTTTAATTCAAAAAAGTTGCACTAATTTGTTGAATTCGGCTTACATTAATTCTATCAGAAATAAGGATAATAATAAAGAGTGCTTAATTAAAAACTATTCTGTTTGGAATTCAAAAACTGCCGTAATCGGATAGTGGTCGGTGAAAGTAACCTTGGATTTTTGATATTCCAGGCATTTAAAATGCTTTGAGAAAAAGATATAGTCAATCCTGAAGCGGGGGCCTTTGCCGTAATAGGTCCTTCCGAGGCCGAAGCCCTCGTGCAAAAAGGCATCTTCCAAATTTCCCCTCATTTTGCGGTAAGCATAGGAACACGGAACGTCATTCAGGTCGCCGCAAACGATGACCGGATAGGGGCATGAACGGATATGTGCCGAAACGGCATCTGCTTGTCTTGATCTTTCGATGTATCCGTTTCTGACACGTTCATACCACAATTTTAGTTTTCCCAAAAGTCCCGTTTGGGCATAGCTTCTGCTGCTATGGTTTATGTATCCCGAAACGCCATAAGACTGCAAATGAAAATTGTATATCCTGACGGTATCTTTTCCAATCAACATGTCTGTGTATATGCATAAATTATTGGAAGCCACATGAAAATCAAATTTACCTGTTTTGACAATCTTGTATTTTGAAAAAGTACCAATGCCCCAATGGTCGGTGTTGCGCAGGGTGATATTATATTCTGCATGAAATTCATTTAAGCCAAACAATTTATTGATGGAATCAATATTATTGTAATCACCGGGTTCTTCCGAAGTATAAAATTCCTGCAAACACAAAATATCGGGCCTGATTTCATATAAGGTATTGAAAATTTTAGGGCGTGTTTTGTCGTTGTTGAACCAATTGTATAAATCAAACAACATGGAATTAAATGAAGTTACGGCAAGGGTATGGTTATTCCTTATTTCTTTTAAAGGCCTGCTTTTGGAGTAGGATATATAGTTATTGGCAATATGAAAACCTGCAGCCAAAACTATAAGCGTTAATATGGTTTTCTTTTGTTTAAAAATCAACTGGAAAATGGCTAAAACCATCAATCCTGTGTATGCAAATGGGAATAATATTCCTGCAGGGGCAATCCACCAAAAAATTTCAGGAGAGAGATATGCGGAGGCAATCCCCAAGATTGTAACCCAAAATAGGATATACCAAATAAAATTCAGTATTGCCCTCATGCTCAATGGTCGAATACAAAATATCGGAAAACCTTGTTGCGAAGTTTGGAACGTTGCTGTTGATGCATGGTTATAACATAGTTTTCCGTGGCATTGATGCATTTGGCAAACTGCCGGATGCGGTAGAGCGTTTCGTCGTTCAGGAGTTCAAAAAGTTCCAGGGCTTCTTCCATGGTCTCGGCATTGGCAGTAATCCGCCGGTATTGGTCTTCCAAACTGAGTTCCAAAACCCGCGAGGGCTTATGGCCGGCCCGCATATTATCCAGATAAACCTGCTTGACGATAAAATCTTCCCTGCTTAATTTTACGAAACGCTTTTTCACTTCCTCAGGCAATTCATAATCATGCTCGGCTTCGTAATCCCATTCATCCTGATAGCGAAATTCAAGATACAGGTGCGGCGCTACAAACACATGCATCCAGTCAATGGGAAATTGCCAGAAATTGAATCGCCGCACATTATTGCCCAAATCCACAATATTAAAGTGTGTTTTGCCCGGAATGATACGGCTTCCCCTTCCGATCATCTGATGGTAAAGCGTAAGTGAACGGGTAGCTCGGTTTAGAATGATGGATTTAACGTCGGGCTGATCAAAACCCGTAGTGAGGATACTCACGGATGTCAGTATACCGTCGTCGGTTTTATCAAACCATTCCAGAACTTCCTTTCGCTCGCGGTCGGAAAAAGTACTGTCGAGATGTCGTATGGGATATCCTTTTTTATGAAAGTATTCATATACAGCCCTGCTGGTCAGAATTCCCGCATTGAAAATAAGTGTTTTGGTTCCTTTAGCCACCTCTTCATAAGCCTGGTGCAACTTTTGAAGCATGTGTGATTGAGTGTATAGAAATTCATGCGAAGACACGGTGAATTCGCCGTTAGAACCGATACGCAAAGAACTCAAATTAACATCATACTGGTAAGTTTTGGCATCACATAGGTATTTCTTTTCAATTAACGATGCAATGCTTTCACCCGTAATAAGTTCCGCATAGGTCTGGTAGAGAGGTAATTTTTTGTTGCTGCTTAAAGGAGTGGCTGTAACACCAAGTATATTAATTTTTGAAAAATAATGAAATAATTTCCTGAATGAATTGTTATGTGCTTCATCCACAATCACCAATCCGATGCCTTCCAGAAATTCTTCCTGATCCTGCAGGCGGTTATTTAAGGTCTCCACCAAAGCCGTGAAAGCCATGTAATGAGAATTGCGTGGTAGTTGTTTTATTTCGCTCCGGATGACCATGTTATCCACCCCGAATTCTTTAAGGATTTCGTGCGTTTGTTGGCTAAGTTCAATACGGTGAGTAAGGATCAGTACTTTTTTATTAAACTCATGGATATATCTTCTGGCAATTTCACTAAAGATGTGTGTTTTACCTCCTCCTGTTGGTAATTGGAATAAAAGGTTTTTGCCGGGGGGATAAACGCGAAGCTTTGAAAATATCTTTTCAACGGCTTCTTCCTGATATGGAAAAAGGGTTTTAACCTGAGGATATAGTATTTCCTTGTTGTCCAAAACATACAAAGATAGTCTTAAACCGTAAAAGTTCGGCAGAAAATATTCATGAAATTATTGTTAACTTTACTGATTTTATGCCCTCTGTATCTGAAAAATCCAAAGTACTTCCGGCTTCACCAATCCGAAAGTTGGTGCCTTATGCCGAAGCGGCTAAAAAAAAGGGAATTAAGATCTACCATTTAAATATTGGCCAACCTGATATCGAGACTCCCGAAGTTTTTTTTGATGCCGTCAGGAAGATTAATTTGAAAGTGCTTGACTATAGCCATAGTGCAGGCATGGAGTCGTATCGTTTGAAGTTGTTGGAATATTACAAACGATTTAAAATAGACTTGAATTTATCTAACTTATTGGTTACGTGTGGTGGAAGCGAGGCCCTTGAAATGGCCATGTTTGCCTGTTTTAATGAAGGGGATGAGGTTATAATTCCCGAGCCCTACTATGCCAATTACAACGGATTTTCAACTTTGGCAGGAGTAAAAATCGTGCCGGTCAGGAGTTATATTGAAGACGGCTTTGCCCTTCCGCCCATCTCTGCATTTGAAGAAAAAATCACTCCACGCACCAAAGCCATCATGATTTGTAATCCGGGCAATCCGACCGGATACGTCTATACC
>JAOAHO010000085.1 GCA_026415195.1 Bacteroidia bacterium
TCCGGTAAGAAAATTTAACTATCTTACCGCTAACCAAATGCTACTCAAAAAAATTGCACTTATTACTTGAACTTACATATGAAATTTCTTGTTTTATTTTCTTTTTCAGTTTTTTTTTCAGCCTCTCAAGATACCATTCCTTACAAAATACTTTATGGGCATCAAGGTGGTATTAATACTCTAGATTTTGATTCATTAAATAATTTATTGATCTCTGGGGCAAAAGATGAAACTATTAAAATATGGGACTTGAATTCTTTTCAACTAATTAAAACTTACACTTTAACAGGTTCATCAATAAAAAAAATTAAACTTTTTCAACAAAACAAATTTATCTTGGTTTCAAATTATCGAAATTTATTTTTATTTGAATTTCCAAATTTAAAAAAAATAAAATGTATAAAAAAAATTCATGAGTCCTATGTTGAATCATTCGACATTAATAAAAGCAATTCAAAAATTGTTACATCTTCCTGGCGAAACAAAACAGTAAAGGGTCATAAAATTAATAAACTAAATCATAAAATTATTTTTCCAGAGGACGCATGGACTGATTGTGTTATATTTTTAAATGACTCTATTTTTTTGACAGGAAATCATGAAAATACTATCAAAGAATGGAATTTTAACAACCAACAATTACTTCACATTTATAAGGGGCATAAGGATTGGGTTTACGATATTGAATTTAATTCTAATAATAATTGTTTTTATACATGTAGTATGGACAAATCCCTTAAAGTTTGGGATTTAAATAAAAAAAAATTATTACAAAGTATTGAGTTATTTAAATCCGCTCTTTTAAAGCTTTGCTTAGTAAATGAAAATTTAATAGCCATAGGTGATATTGATGGATATATTCATTTATATAATATTAATAACAATAACGTCGTTTTTTCTTGGAAAGGACACGATCATCAAATTCTTGATCTCATAAAGATAAAACTAAACAATACTTTATATTTAGTTTCATCTTCTATGGACAAAACAATTAAATTTTGGAAGATTTTGTAACCCTTATAATGGTATCAAAAATAATCCCCAAATCCTCCCTTAAAGATACCTTATTTAAGTACTCCAAATACATTTCCAGCTTTTTGGGCATCACTTCTTTCACGTATCCTTCCTCAGGGTTATCGTATTTAGCCAAAATCTCGTTTTCATTCGAGAACCTGATGGAAGCCCTATCGGTAATGCCGGGCTTTATTGAAAGGATTTTACGCTGATCTTCATTATACATATCCACATACTTTTTTACCTCAGGACGTGGTCCCACCAAACTCATATCCCCCACCAACACATTCCATAATTGCGGTAACTCATCCAGTTTGTATTTCCTCAAATAATAACCCACAGGGGTCACGCGTGGATCACGCCCACCCACCGTCAGCAAACCTTTTTTATCAGCGTCTTTATACATCGAACGAAATTTTATCAATTTAAAAATTTTTCCTCCCTTCCCCACCCTCTCCTGACAATAGAATACAGGAAGCCCATCTGACCATAATACTAAAAGATAGATTAACAATAATAAGGGAAACAATAATATTAAACCAATAAAAGAAAAAAATATATCGAATAAACGTTTACCGTATTTCCTGTACATGCTTTTTCAGCTCTTCACATATATATTTCACCTCTTCATCCTTTAACTGATAGTACAAAGGAAGCGTAATCTCGTTGGCATACAATGAAAAAGCCACGGGATAATCCGAAATCGAATATCCTGCTCCCTGATAAAAACTCATCATGGGTACCGGGACAAAATGGACATTGGTGCTGATGCCAGATGCCGCCATGCGGGCAATCAGTTCATCACGCTTTTTTTCATCAAATCCTTTGATACGCAACGGATACAAATGATAGGACGACTCACGTTCCGCAGATTTACCCTTTGGCCTGATGAAAATCTCGTTATCTAACAAAGAATTGTATAACTCAAATAATACTCTCCTTCGTTCCAACACTTTGTCGTAGATCTTTAAATACTGCAAACCCAAAGATGCTGCAATGTCGGTCATATTATATTTGTATCCGGGTTCCACGATATCATACCTCCAGTTACCGGGTTGCAGTTTTGCCAATGCATCTTTCGATTGGCCGTGCAATGATTTTACGCTTAATTGCCTGTACACTTGCTCTGCATCAAAACTTTCGGGTAGGGAAAAAGCCATGGCCCCGCCCTCGGCCGTGGTCAGGTTTTTCACTGCATGAAATGAAAAAACGGTGATGTCGGCAAAGGGCCCTACCGGTTTTCCTTTATAAAGCGATCCGAAAGAATGGGCCGCATCGCTCAAAACCAAAATCCTTCCCAGTTTCTCCTGATTTTCACCTTTCGCCTTAAAAAGATGCTTTTTAGATTCCACGCATTGCATCAGCGATTCATAATCGCAAGGCCAACCGGCAAAATCCACAGGCATAATGGCTTTTGTCCGCTCATTAATTTTCTTTTCAACTTCTTTAACGTCAATACAAAAATCATCTTCCTTGACATCCGCAAAAACCGGCTTACCTCCGCAATGCATCACCACATTTGCCGTGGCGGAATAGGTGTAGGCAGGCAAAATCACTTCATCGCCCGGGCCCAAACCAAACCACCTGAGGGCCAATTCCAACCCTGCAGTGGCGGAATTCAGGCATAATACTTTTGGAACATTGCAATATTCGGCAAGTTTTTTTTCAAACAATTTCGTCTTGGGCCCCGTAGTTATCCACCCGCTTTTTAAAGTATCCACCACCTCATCAATCATCTCTTTTGAAATATAGGGTGGGGAAAAAGGTATCATCCGAAACAAAAATATTAAATAAAAATTAAAAAGCCGGGAATAAATCCCGGCTTAATGAACAAGCATAAGATTTATAATATTTTTATTGCTTTAAAAGGGTGACATGGCCCACAAAATATTTCTTATCTCCCTCAAGCGTGGTCACCATGATCTTGTAAACATAAACCCCTTCCTGCGCAATTACATTGGTGCCTTTAACCCTTCCATCCCAACCCTGGCTGAATTTTTCCGATACAAAAATCAACTCTCCCCATCTGTCAAAAATTTCCATTTTATAACCATCTTCTCTAATACCTATACCTTTCGGGAAAAACACGTCGTTTTTACCGTTACCGTCAGGAGTAAAGGCGTTAGGAATATAAACCATAACTTCAGGTAATACTTCAACCATTCGATATGCAGTATCCTTACATCCATATGAATTAGTTGCAACCATATAAACATGATATTGTCCTACATAAGTATACACATGTGTAGGAT
>JAOAHO010000086.1 GCA_026415195.1 Bacteroidia bacterium
ATCTATGAACTTTTCGATAAAACCAATTATGTTTTTAAGTGATTTTTTTAATGTGCTTTGTTTTGCAATGGTCTCATTTTTAAAATATTACCATGATGACACTACCGGGAGATAACATGTTTTTAATAGACCAGATACGCCTAAAACCCCATGAAAAAGAACCTTTTATTTTTGTTTTGAAAAAAAGACGGTAAATACAATAAAATCAATCCGAATCGGGATAATCTGATATCAAAAACACGTAAAAAATATAATCTTTAAATTTGTATTAAAATCATCAAATGGAAAATTTAGAAGAAAACACCCCATCTAAGCAAGAACGCCCCGTTATGCTAACCGTACTTTGTATTTTGACGTTTGCCTGGGCCGGCATTTCGATCTTTTCAGGCCTTATTGGCATCATCGGGAATTCACAAGAAAAACAACAACAAGCCATTGAAAAAATGCGCGAAACCAACCCTGAATTGGCCGAAACCATGGAAGCCGTTTATCTGGAAAGCCAATCCTCCTTTTGGGGAAAATATTCTAACCATTTTTCTCTTATTTTTAATATCGGCTCCCTGATCGGAGCGATTTTCATGTGGAATCTAAAAAAATCAGGCTTCCACATCTATACCCTTTCCGAACTGCTTCCCTATCCGTTTATATTTGCCTCCGGCAAAAGTGCCATGAATGCGCTTTCTGGGCTATTTGGCAATATTGGGCCAGAGAGCATGATGACGGCGATTGTCATTCTTATCATATTCGATGCCTTGTTTATAGTCCTATATGGCATCCATTTAAAACACATGAAATAACACAAAATATGTTTACTGCCGAAAATTTGAAAGAACTCATTGAACGCCGGGATGCGTTAAGGGGGTTTCTTTGACTACGACAAAAAGAAGCACGACCTATCCCTACTGGAAGAAAAAACTCTAGCCCCCGATTTCTGGTCGGACAACAAAAAAGCCGAAGGTGTCATGAATCAGATCAAAAATCTGAAATCTTGGATTTCGGCATATAACGAACTCCATTCAAAATCGGAGGATCTGCAGGTGCTTTATGAATTTTACAAAGCCGGCGAAGTTTCTGAAGAAGAAGTCCAAAAAGCATATGATGAAGTTTTCAAATTGCTCGAAAACCTGGAATTCAAAAACATGCTGAAGGGCAAAGAAGACCCTTTATCGTGTGTTCTGGAAATCAACGCGGGGGCCGGTGGAACGGAAAGTTGTGACTGGGCCTCGATGCTGATGCGCATGTATATCATGTGGGCGGAAAAAAAAGGATACAGTGTCACCCAGCTCGATTTAAATGAGGGCGAGGTGGCAGGCATAAAATCGGTTTCCTTACAAATTGATGGTCCCTATGCCTATGGTTATCTGAAAGGCGAAAACGGAGTGCACCGGCTGGTGCGTATCTCTCCGTTCGACTCCAATGCACGCCGCCACACCAGCTTTGCATCGGTGTATGTTTATCCTGTGATTGACGACCAGATCGAAATCGACATCAAGCCCTCCGACATTGAGATGACCACGGCACGAAGCGGGGGCGCCGGCGGACAAAACGTGAACAAAGTGGAAACCAAAGTTCAGCTTCTTCACAAACCCACAGGTATCGTGGTGGTTTGCCAGGTGGAACGTACCCAAATGGGCAACCGCGAACGCGCTATGCAAATGCTGAAATCGCGGCTTTATGAGTTGGAAATGAAAAAAAGATTGGAAAGCAGGCAAGCGATTGAAGACAGCAAAATGAAAATTGAATGGGGATCGCAAATACGCAGTTATGTGTTGCATCCCTACAAAATGGTGAACGACCACCGCAGCGAATTTAAAGTGAACGATGCCGAAGCCGTGCTAAACGGCGATCTGGATGAATTGATCAAACACGCCCTGTTGGCAGAACAAAAAACCACATGAATCCCATTCAAAACCTCAGCCCCATTGACGGGCGTTATGCCCCGATTACCCGTGAGCTTGAACCCTATTTTTCCGAGTGGGCATTTTTCAAATATCGCCTTTGGATAGAGTTAGAGTACTTTATTAACCTTTCGGATTTCCTGAAATTGAAAAATTTTATCGTCACGCCCGATCTTGCCGGTAAAATCCGAAAAATTCACGATGCTTTTACGCCCGAGGAAGCGCTGAAAATCCGCGAAATTGAAAAAACCACGAACCACGACGTTAAGGCACTGGAGTATTATATCAGGGAAAAAATAGAAACCCTGGGCTTGGGGGAATACAAAGAATGGATCCATTTCGGCTTGACTTCACAGGACGTCAATAACGTAGCCATCCCTTTGATGTTGAAGCAATCGGTGGAAAATGTCGTAGGCCCAAAATTGAATGAAATCATCCATACGCTTAAAAACCAAGCCGAAGAATGGAAGTCCATCCCCATGCTGGCACGCACTCACGGCCAACCTGCCTCGCCCACCGGATTGGGAAAAGAATGGATGGTGTTTGTGGAACGCCTTGAAAAACAATTAATCCTTCTCAAACAAATTCCTTACTCTGCCAAGTTAGGAGGGGCCACTGGAAACTTCAACGCCCACATGGCAGCATTTCCTCACCTGAACTGGCCTGCCTTTGCCGACCAACTTTTAAATACCCTGGGCTTGCAGCGCAGCCAATTCACCACGCAAATTGATCATTACGACATGCTTGCCGCCCACCTGGACGCATGGAAAAGGATCTGTGTTATCCTCCTGGATTTTTGCAGGGATGTGTGGATGTATATCAGTTTGGATTACTTTAAGCAAAAAATAAAATCCGGTGAAGTGGGCTCATCCGCCATGCCGCACAAAGTGAACCCCATTGACTTCGAAAATGCGGAAGGAAACCTGGGCATTGCCATTGCCCTGTGTGAACACCTTTCGGCCAAGCTTCCCGTTTCACGCCTGCAAAGGGATCTTTCCGACAGTACTGCTCTTCGGAATCTTGGAGTACCATTTGCACATATAC
>JAOAHO010000087.1 GCA_026415195.1 Bacteroidia bacterium
GGATGGAAAGGTTCGGTCAGAGAAAATAGCATTTCGGAAGGATACAAGCCGGCTGTAAATATTTATTTTGGAAAAAAAGAAAGATTTTTTGTAATACCCTTTTTCTTTTTTGAATGGAATAAAGGCGATTATGCCATTTCGTTTGATTTTGCATCTGCTTGTGAAACCTACGATAAAATAGATTTCATCAACTACAAAATAATCTTTAATACAAATACAGGTCAATCAGAAATATCAGGAAGTATAATAGGAGGCAATAAAGGATTTTTTAAATGTTATTCTGATTATGGTTACTACGGAAAATCAACGCGTTGCTATGCGATGTTAAAATCTGAGTATAATATAAAGCAGTTAATGGCTGACCCAATACATATCAATGTTGATTTTGATGTTTATATAACAGACAAAAATAAACAGGGCGTAATGTTGAAGTACCGCGATAGTAAATTATCTATTGTAAAAGAATCTAAAGTTAAATTTTTTATCATTGAAAATTATTAGGCGAACATAGTAATTCCAATGAAGTTAAATTTTCATGAAGATCTATACAGTATTTCAAAAATATGTAAGGTTAAGAAAATTTGTCGGAGCAAACCATAAAAATAAACACGATAAACCTATAAACTACAACACACACATACTTTCTCATCAATTTCAAATAAACAACAATACCACTTTTTCATTCTGCTTTTCTAAAAAGAAGTATGAGAAAATAAAAATATATCTATCACTTTTCTTCTTACTTTTTTTAGAAAAAAGTAAGCAAAAAAGCGTCGCTGCATAAATTTGCCGCTTCACTTTGTTTCGCTTACGAAATTCTACGAGTCGTTCGCTGCAATAAAATAACTCCCCCGTGAAATCCTGCTTCGCAGGGTTTGCTACGCAAACATTTCACGGGGTCAAACAGATTTTATTGCTACACTCACTCTCTTGAATTTCGGGCAAATTTATAAGGCGACAGATACAGATATGTTCGTTTGAAATTTTTTATAGTGCGAAAACAAACAACTGACATACCGCTCTTTCATTCTGCGTCAGTGGGAAGGCGTGAATGCTTTTTGTTTTGGTTGAGTGGCAAGGGCGCTCGCATTTTTAATGCTGAACCAACTAACGAACAAAGAGAAAATGTATAAATGAAACACAACACAAATGAATATCAAAAAAACAAAGATGGCAGCATTAAACTTACCTTGCCTGCGAAACTTACAAAAAGCAGAGCGGGAAGCCAGCTCGCAGAATGAGATTTTCTTGCATACTTCTTTTCTAAAAAGAAGTATGAGAAAGAAAATATACCGAAAATATATTTGAAAAATTTTATGTATCTTCGCCCGAAGGATTGGTAGCCATGATAATAAAATACGACAGTGCGAATGTGAGTTATGAAAAAGTGTATGGGGTGGTTACGAATCATCAGGGTAGTATAATGGCTTTGTATGACACACAGGGAAAGATAGTATGGGAAACCAGTTATGATGCCTGGGGCAGAAAACGCAACCCCGTAAATGCAGGATATACAAGCA
>JAOAHO010000088.1 GCA_026415195.1 Bacteroidia bacterium
CGGTATAAGGTCCGCTTGTATCATATACTACCACATCAGGATTTTCTTGTATTTGTCCATTGGACAACTTGGTTGGAGAAAGTTTGATTTTTCGCATTGGAACTTTAATGAAGGGAAATAATTTTCCTGAAACATAAATTTTTTCTGAGTTAGGAAAAGGTTCTCTTGTAATTATTGATGCTGAAGGAATTTTTTCTGTTTTCATAAATTTGAGGTTTAAGGGTTATTGTTGTTTGTTTTTTATTATATTGTTCAAATAGAATAGGTTTAAATCACCCACCTTGGGCCGCAATGATGACAAGAAGTCGGTCGTTTTCTTTGATCGTAAATTGGTCCCATTGATTTTTAGGAATGACTTCTTCATTGACGGCTATTGCAATTCCTTTTTTATCTTTTGAGATGTTGAGAATGTTTTTCAAAACATCTGTAAGAGTATGAGTAGTATTAGGGATTTCAGTGGCTACATCATTTATGAAAATGGTCATAGAGAATGAGATTGGGTTGTAGATATTGATACTTTGGGGGATTTAAGAAAAACAGTGTAAATAGAGGATAAGGTTTTATACACTGCTTTTCCCTTCGGCAGCATTACCTGCATCAGGTATTAAGGGTATTTTCTCAGCCGCGTTTTGGCACCCCTAAAGCATCGCTGCAAATATAAGAATTTTCTACTTGATAGTGATACTCATTTTTTATTTCCTAATTTTAAGCCCGAAATGAAATGGAAAAAAAAGCATATATTGTATATTTTATTTGCTTATTTATTGTTTCAATTTGTATGGTGGGAAATTTTGTTGGTTAAACTGCATCATCAAAATTTTGAAAAAGAAAAACAATTAGCCGCATTAAGAATAACGGATTATCAGGAGTTTCAAAAGTTAGAGAAAAAAATTAGCGATCAACAAAGAAAAAAAATAATAATGATTGTTGGGGAAGGCACCGTGTTTTTGATATTAATAGTTTATGGGTTTTATAGATTATTAAAAAGTTATGAAAAAGACATTGCAATTAGTCAAAGGCAAACGCACTTTTTGCTTTCACTTCCACACGAAATTAAAACACCATTAAGCGTTATTCAACTTAATTTGCAAACACTTTTGCATCATACACAACTTTTGGAAGATAAAAGAACACAAATCATCCAATCTGCTTTGGAGGAATTAAAGCGATTGCAACAACTTATTGATCATTTACTTTTATCAAATAAAATAAGCAAAGACAAATATCATTTACACATACAAGAAATAAATTTATCGGAGTATATCAAAAACATAGTTGAAAAATATCCATCTCAAAAACATATTGAATATGATTTAGAAGAAAATATCATCATTAAAGCCGATGAATATTTATTGAATGTATTGCTACAAAATCTATTAAGTAATGCTCTAAAGTTTTCCGAAAAATACATTTATATTCATTTGTATAAAAAAAATAATTCTGTTTATCTTGATTTTGTGAATGATGGAGATCTTATAGATGATAAAGAAAAAGAACATTTGTTTGAATTGTTTTATCGC
>JAOAHO010000089.1 GCA_026415195.1 Bacteroidia bacterium
GAGACCATTGCAAAACAAAGCACATTAAAAAAATCACTTAAAAACATAATTGGTTTTATCGAAAAGTTCATAGATAACTATTATCTTCATTCGGATAAACTTAATCGGATGGTTTAGATATCTCCTGTTAGCCCCTTTATGGGGGCCAAATTCATGTTCTTTGTTGGACTTATGCCATTTTAGCCATGATGCTCAAACTGATTTTCAAATTATATGCAATAGACTCTAAGACATGTTGTGCATGTGTTTTGATTAATCCTACATATCGGCAAATACCTGAACCAAACCACCGCTTCATGCTTCCAAATGACCTTTCTACTACATATCGTATTTTGCTCACCTGAGCATTGAACGATCTTTCCCTTGAAGTTAAGGGCCTGTTTTCGGTATCCTTTGAACATTAAAAGGTTTTTTAACTTCTTACGCTTTAAAAGAACCTCATTCTTTGGAATTCGATAGGCCTTATCTCCCGCTACCGCTTCTATCCCTTTACACACCTGTCTGTCCGATAATAATTCCCAAAGTACATTTCCATCATAAACATTGGCGGGAGTAGTACTTACCTTGAGTATAAATCCATGCTCGTCGGTCATATGATGACGCTTGTAACCATAGTAAACCTCTTTCCCTTTCTTTAAGTATCGCGGGCTTCTGTATCTACTCCATCTCCCATCTTCTTGACCCATTTCATCGCTTTTTCCTCCATGGTTTTATCTTGTTGGTCCCGGTTCTCTTCTTCCCTGTCATGAGCCGGTTCATAGGTGGTTTTGCCTTTGGGCTTGCGCGGGGGGGCCGTCAATGTAGCATCTACCAATACCGTCTTCTTGACCATAAGCCCCCGATCTTCCAACTGACGGTTCACTTCTTTTAAAAGTAAATCCATCACCCCTTCTTGCTTAGTTCGCTTCTGAACCTACTGATCACACTGTGATCAGGCACTTCGTCTTCCAACTCCAGCCCGCAAAACATCATGGCAGACAAATTCTCATTTACATAATCTTCTACTTGATAATCACTCAAAGAATACCAGGTTTGAAGCAGGCACATCTTGAATAACAACAGCCCGTCATACGATGGCCGGCCTTCTTTACTGTGTCCCTTACTATAATGCTTGTGGATGATCGCACTCAATTTCTTCCAATCCAATAAGGCATTGATTTTGGATAAAAAATTAGCCCTGCGGCTTGTTCTCCTAATAACAAATTCACTATTAAAACTCATATGTCCTTGATTTATTTTCATTATATCAAAGGTACCATCATAATCTATATAATAAAAATATTTTTGTATATTTTTATTAACAACTTAATTTTGCAACAATCTCAATAT
>JAOAHO010000090.1 GCA_026415195.1 Bacteroidia bacterium
TACCTATAGAGGTACCATATAATGTCGCAATCCTTGTTTTGTTGGAGTATAGTATTCAATTGTAATGTGTCCAGGGGACCCTGTTCGTGACGAGGTCGCAATCCTTGTTTTGTTGGAGTATAGTATTCAATTGGGTTGAGGTAATTATAAAGGAAAGAAACCAGCCTGTCGCAATCCTTGTTTTGTTGGAGTATAGTATTCAATAAAGAAGGGGCTTATTTAAAACTCGTGGACGCTAAGTCGCAATCCTTGTTTTGTTGGAGTATAGTATTCAATCGGCAGGTAACACCCACTATTTCTGGTTTTATAGGTCGCAATCCTTGTTTTGTTGGAGTATAGTATTCAATTCTTTGATGCCTTGACCAAGTTCGTGGATTAACCAAGTCGCAATCCTTGTTTTGTTGGAGTATAGTATTCAATAATTGGCAGGGTTGAAATACCCTGCGCTGCCCGTTGTCGCAATCCTTGTTTTGTTGGAGTATAGTATTCAATCACGAGATCGATTTTGATAAGTACATCCGTCCAGGGTCGCAATCCTTGTTTTGTTGGAGTATAGTATTCAATTATTAAGGACCTCTCTTACGTCTGTTTGTATATGGTCGCAATCCTTGTTTTGTTGGAGTATAGTATTCAATCAATTCGGGCAAGAAGGGCAGCCCGTAAGGCTGCGTCGCAATCCTTGTTTTGTTGGAGTATAGTATTCAATCCCCTGAAAAAGGGGAGAAAGGCCGTAAAGGTGTCGCAATCCTTGTTTTGTTGGAGTATAGTATTCAATAGCCGACAGATGCACTTTTGATTTATTTAAAGGAAGTCGCAATCCTTGTTTTGTTGGAGTATAGTATTCAATTTCTTGTTAAAGAAGGGTCTTATTTAAAACTCGTGGAGTCGCAATCCTTGTTTTGTTGGAGTATAGTATTCAATGCCAATGCCCAGGCCAATGCTAAGGGCGAGGGGGTCGCAATCCTTGTTTTGTTGGAGTATAGTATTCAATAAATTCAGGAGTTGCGGGCTAAAAGGGCTGCCCGTGTCGCAATCCTTGTTTTGTTGGAGTATAGTATTCAATTAAGGGGAGTGGGACATGTGTCCCACCCCCTTTGTCGCAATCCTTGTTTTGTTGGAGTATAGTATTCAATTTGTACAATACGATGGAGAGTTCCTAAATTTGTGTCGCAATCCTTGTTTTGTTGGAGTATAGTATTCAATTACGAATGGCTATACGAAAAACTCTC
>JAOAHO010000008.1 GCA_026415195.1 Bacteroidia bacterium
GCGACATATCTAATGCTAAAAAATACTCTGAAAAAGTAGAAGCTATACTTGAACAAGGGAAATTTTCTCTTTTCCAAGAAATAGAGAGATTTAAAGTTGCAAAAGATAAAATTATAGTATGCGATTATGTTTTTGAAAAAGAAAAAAAAGACTGGAAAATGCCGGAAATTAAAATTAAATATCAAGTAATGGGTAATGCCCTCCCCCTCTGGAAATTCAAAAACGGCCATCCGTTCCTGCTGAAAGCCATACAGCCCAAAGCACCGGAATTATACTTTTTTTCATGCCCCCTAAATTCAGGGCTGAATTCCTTCTTAAAACATCCTTCGGCCGTGCCCCTTTTTCTTAACATGGGATTTTCTTCTTCAGGCAAACAACCGCTTTTCTACAGACCCGACAAAAAATATGCTTTAAAAATTTTTTTAAAGCATCCCGTTAATAACATCAAAATCAGCAAAAAAACAGAGATGAATGAAGAAAAAAAATATTATGTAACTGAGGTTGTAACGGAACCCGGCATTACCAAAATTTACCCATTTTACCACATCTCCGAAAACGGCAACTATGAAGCGCTCACAGAAGAAAATGAAAAAATTATGGAATTCTCCGTTAACGGCTATTCTGCAGAGTCGGAAATGCGATGGCTGGATGAAAAGGAACTTCGGACACGTTTTAATTTTCTGCCATCCGAAAAAATCGTTTGGAACGATGCCCTTCTGGAAGCCGACGTCAACGAAGAACAATTGCTTGCCAGCATTACCGATAAACCTTTGTGGAAATATATGCTGATGTGTGCCATTTTTTGTATTTTCATGGAAATTTTGCTGCATCTATATTACGCCTACAGAACATGAAAATACTCATTAAAGAAGCTCTGATTTATTCACCTACCAGCCCACACCACTTGCATAAAAAAGACATTCTTATCCGTAACGGCATCATTGATGACATCGGAAGCATACGTGCAACGGCAGAAGAAGTTTTTGAAGGAGAAGATATATTGGTTACACCGCAATGGGCCGACCTCATGGCCTTCTTTTGCGAGCCCGGGGAAGAACATCACGAAACGTTGAAAACGGGTTCCGACGCGGCATGCTTCTCGGGCTTCGGGCATGTGGCCGTTCACGGCTACGACCGTGCCCCCCTGCATTCGCAAACTTCAGTAAACAAAGTCAGGCGATTTGAACACGCCTACGTATCCCTGCATCCGGTGGGATCGTTGTCGGAAAAATACTCGGGTAAAAATATTCCGGAGATATACGACATGATGCTCCACGGCAGCCGTTGGTTCTCCGACGGGCACTCCTGCATTTCCGATGAAGGCACCCTTGTCCGCATCATCCAATATGCCAACCACATCGGGGCCATGCCCTGCTTCTTCCCCGACACCCCCTCCATCAGCCATGGCGGACTGATGAACGAAAGCGCAGAGTCGGTCAAGCTGGGAATGCGCGGTATTCCTCCTTTGGCCGAGGAAATTTTTATTGAAAAGCTTATCCGAATTCTGGAATATACCGAAGGTTTTGCCCATGTTTCTGCCGTCAGTACTGCCGAGTCGGTCAACATCATCCGCAAAGCCCAAAAGAAAAATATTCGTATTACCTGTTCCGTTCCCTTGTTAAACCTGATTGAAACCGACGCTGCATTGAAGGAATTTGACACAAACTTAAAAGTATTGCCCCCGTTGCGTACCAAAAAAGATATACAGGCCTTAATTAAAGGACTGGTGGACGGCACCATACTTTCCGTGGTGAGTAATCACCTGCCCAGGGATGTAGAAGCCAAACAGAGGGAATTTGACGAAGCACAGGAAGGACACTGCACATTACCTTTTTTTGTGCCGCTTTTCTTTCAAATTATGGAAAAAGAATTCGGCCTGATCAACAAAGTAATTTCAGATCCCTATCGTTTTTTACACCTTACCCCACCGGTGATTGAAAAGGGAAGCGATGCCAAACTCAGCATTTTCGACATGAAAAAAGATTTCCTTTTAACGAAAGAGAAAAACCCTTCGCTGTCGTCAAACAGTCATTTATTCGGAAAAAAACTGACGGGCAAATGCCTGGCCGTGGTGAACAAACAAAAAGTGAAAATTCATGATTAAAAAAATCATCATCCTGATTTTCGTATTGTATGGGGGAATTTTTCTTAAATCCATGGAAAACGCCGAATTTGAATTGGTTTGCATTGACACCATCGTTACAGAACCGTCGGTATATGAAATAAAGGAACACCTCTTAAAGCCGCACCCTTTAAGGTTTTTGCTCAAAAAAAAGATTACCCGCCACCAGCGCTTTGTGGCAGCTGCCCTTGCCTTCCCTTTTCCGTTCGGCATTGTGGGCCTGCACCGGATTTACATGGGTACGCGCCCGCATGTGCCCGTATTGTATATCGCCACCTTCGGAGGGGCTTTCGGTGTGCTTCCTTTCATAGATTTTTGCATACTGATGCTCGACAAAAAAGCCGAACGCTATTTCAACAATCCGCGCTTGTTTATGTGGATTGAACCCGAAACAAATGCCCCGATGAATTCCTCGGCCCCTTCGGCAAATCCCTGACAGGCATGTGCGGAATATCGGGCATCGTTTTCAGGAAAGCAGTTTCTTTTCGTTTTGCGGCGGAAATTGCAGGCGCCCTTTACAACACACAAAAACACAGAGGGCCCAACGGAGGCGGCATGGTATTCTTTGATGAACACCTGAACCCCTACCCTATCCTTCCACGGGATGTATCCATTGAACCGGACAGGCATGTGCCCTATTTGGATTTCAATCAAAATACGGAATACCAAAACAATATTAAGATAGTGCTCTGTCATAACCGCCTTGCCGTGATCGACCTTTCCCCTTTCGGGCATCAACCCATGTGCGACCCGGAAAAAAAATTCTGGATTACCTATAACGGGGAAATTTACAATCACCAAAATATTAAGCAATCCTTTTTTCAAGCAGAAACTTTTTATTCCCGTTCCGATACGGAAGTGCTTTTGCACCTGGCCTCCGGAATGCCCGAGAAATTGGACGAACTGAACGGCATGTGGGCTTTTGCCCTGCTGGACAGGCAACAAAAAAAACTATTGCTTAGCCGCGACCGCCTGGGCGTTAAGCCGCTTTACTATTACCATGATGAGCGCTATTTTATTTTTTCATCAGAAGTTAAAGCCCTGATTCAAACAAAATTATTTACCCCAAAACTAAACGAAGCATGCATACCTTTTCTTCTGTATCATGCCCGTTGCGATTTTCCCCATCATACCTTCTACCGCGGGATTACCCCCTTAAGCCCTTCATCACTGACGGAATTCGACATCAGCGCTCATGAAATATCACAACAAAAAAAATATTTTCAAATCCGTTTCAGCGAAAATCCAAGCTTACTTTCCGAAAATTCCGTCCGCCAAACCTTAGAGGAGAGCGTAAAGAGGCATCTGATTTCAGACATTCCTTGGGGCATTTCCCTGAGCGGAGGCGCCGACAGTTCCGGAATCCTGGCCATGGCATCCGCCATCACCGGAAGGCCCGTGGAATGTTTTTCTGCCGTAATGCCCGGCTTTGAAAAAGATGAATCGGAACTTATTAAGCTTACCACGGATCGCTTCCAATCCACATTAAACATCGTCATGCCCGACGCCAATCATTTTTTCTCGCGGCTGGACGAATTGCAGTATGCCCTGGAATTTTCCGTTGTTCGACGGAAGTACATTCGCGCAATTTTTGGTGATGGAAAAAGCTCGCTCCTCGGGCGTACACGTCATTCTGGGCGGACAAGGCAGCGACGAATGGAATGCCGGCTACGCGCATCATGTTTTTTTGCACACGGCCGGCCAATTTTGGCATCACCTGGCCGACAATTTGTCCTACCTGTTTCAAAGCCCGATTCGCTATGCTTCAACTTTTGCCCATGTATTTTATCCTAAGCAAATTTTCCTGTTAAAGCAGAGAAAACGCTTTGATTTTATTCGCAAAGATGTTTTTGATTTCTCGGAATTCCGCGACTCGCTGAGCGCTGATGAAAACCTTAATGAAAGTATGATGAAGGACCTTACCGAAAGAAGGTTGCCCGGATTTTTGCGATGCGAAGACCGAACATCCATGCACTTCGGGGTGGAAAGCCGGCCGCTGTTCAGCGACGACAAGGCATGTATGAATTTGGGCATGTCCATGCACCCAAAACAAAAAGTGAACGGATGGCACGGAAAATATTTATTGAAAAAAGCCCTGAGCGGTTTGGTTCCCGAACCCGTTTTATGGAACAAAAACAAACTGGCTTTCAGCGTTCCGATGTATGAATGGATAAAGCAAAACGAAAAAGAGATTTTAGATTACCTAAAAACTTCATCAGATTTAATTGTTAGAGATAAGATGCCCGTAGGCATCGACCGCGATAATTATCCGTATATTGCACGTTTGTATTTTTTTGAAAGGTGGAAAAAATTGTTTACTTAAAAACTTTAAAACTCTTTTATTCTTTTATTCAATTAATATTTTTATTTTTTCAAATCTGTTATTGCCCCTGACCTGGATTAAGTACAGGCCGGGATTGTAATGGGTAAGATTAATTTCAGTATTATCAGATTCCAATATAAAATCATATACACAATTTCCTTTTAAATCAAACATTTTGATTTCACAACCTTTTAAATTATTCAGGTATAACACATCTTTTGCAGGATTTGGGTAAATATGATGATACAGGAAATCCATGTTATTTATATTTTCAATACTTGTGGGAACCGAATTGTTAATTTTGGCATAAAATATATCCGACATACTTGAACCATAAACGGTGTAATTGGTAACTGAATGAGACCCGAAATAACTTGTTCCGATAAATTCCCCACAAGTATAAATCTGGTTAAATTTATCGATACTCAAACTATTAATTTGGGAATTATTTCCTGATTGAATGACCCACAAGGGATTACCGTTTGGATCAATTTTAGCAACGTATGATGCTGAAATTGAATTTAAGGTAATTGTTCCCATCACGAAAAAGTTATAAAATTTTCCAGTAATTATCGGATGCTGAGTGTTATCAATTTCCAGTTGATACAATCTGTCTTCCTGATTTGCCCCATATTTTTTCAACCAGCTAATGTTGCCGCCGCTATCTACTTTTGCCACATAAGTATCAAATTGACCGTATGTTGTAGTGGCAATTGAAAAATTACCGGCTATTAAAGTCCCGGTAGAATATGATCCCCCGCCTCCGAAGCTCCCTCCGACATAAAAATTACCCTGTTTATCTTTCGCTATTGAATTAAGAAAATCCATGGTTGTTGTACTTTTAAATGGCAAAACCCATACTGCTTTTCCGTCATTTTTGGACACTTTTAGCAAGAAAGCATCTTCAATTGAATTTTGGGGAGTAAGGGTTGTGCTGCCAAAAACCGTTGTTCCAAAGTTAATTCCCGTAATCATTAAATTTCCTGAATCGTCAATTTCAATATCATTAAATCCCGGGGAAGAGGCAGCAGAAGTGTTAAATTTGTTCCACCAGATATGATTTCCGTTTAAGTCAAATTTTATTATCGTATATCCGCCTAAAAACTCCCCGCTCGGAAGGGTGTAGGTATCAATTACCGTACCATTTGGATAATATCCTCCCAAATAAAAACAGGAGTTCAAAGTATCTACTTTCAGGCAACCGGTGTTGCTAACCTGACCACACTTGATGCTTTTTGCCCAAAGGACGTTTAATGAAGAATCCAATTTTGCATAAAATATTACTCCGTTATTGGAATTTAATGTATAAGTACCAACCACAAAATTATTGGTATTATAATAGCCGGAAATATATAAGTTATTTTGCTGGTCAAAATCCATAGCCATTATTCTTTCATCGGCCCCGGAGAATGATGCAGAACTTCCGAAATTTATGATTTTAATAATATTGCCGTTCTGATCGAATTTTGCAATATAACAATCACTGTTGCCGCTGCTGTTGATTGTGGTTGTGCCATAACTTAGCCATGAACCAAAATAACCTGCCAGATACTGATTGCCTGCTTTGTCCGATTTCAGTAATCTTCCGTAATCATTGTAAGGCCCTGTTAACTTTTTAGCCCATTGCCAGGTTGGGGCCTGAGAAAATAATCCTAAGGCAATAAACATTAAAAACAAAAAGTTAAGTTTGGATTTTTTCATAATTTTTTTTTGGCAAACTTATTCTATTAATTGCATCAATCAATACGAACATTTTCGTATATCAATTAGTTTCATATAAATTTTTTGTTTTTTATTCATACATAGTGATTATTTGTTGAATTCGTTACATATATTCTTCTTACTTTTTTTAGAAAAAAAGTAAGCAAAAAAAGCGGGCTTCATACGCTTCTTACGCTCTCTTCCGCGGGGCAGGAAAATCATCGGAAAAGCACGAAAAAAAGCGAGGCATGCGTTATGCTTATGTATGTTCGTATATTTAATAATGCTTCTTTCTTTTACTAAAACTTCCGCCTCGCTTTTTTAAATCCTTCCCGTCCCGCCGCCCTGCCTGTAAGGACTTTTCCGGATTTTCCAAGCCCCGCGAAATTCACACCCCGCACGCACGCTTCCATTACGCCCGCGGGGGTGGAGGGTGGAAATAAAGAAAGTAAAAACAAGCCCAAAGCATTCATAGTAAAGAACTTGAAAGAATAAAGGATTGTGGAAAACTTTTTTGGATTAAAGGGGCAGGAAAGGGGAAAACAGATATAAAAGGACATAAAAAAGCCCCAACTTGCGGGGCTGTGATTTGCTTTCTAAATTTTTAATCAGGTATTTTCTTAAATAAAATTTTTATTTCGTTTAGAGTTGTTTTAGAGATTTTTTTACTGTGCTTTTTGTAATCTGTTATTACTGCCGCTTTGGTGAAACTTACATCATAGCTCCAATATTTATTGGGCAAATAAAAAATACAATATTCAACAAAAGCGGATGAAATTGAAACTGAAACTCGCAAATCACTTTTTTCCATAAACAATCTTCTGGATTTTTTAATAAAATCAGAATTTTTTTTTTGTAATTTGTCTAATGGCCCACATATTCCAAATGCCATTCCTGGTTCAACAAGTGGATAGTTAAAGGCGTTTAGTATTTCTCTCTCTGTAAACTTGGATATGTTTGATATGCCATGTTTAAATTCATCAGCATTATTAAACACATAATACATCTCTACGCCATAGCCAATTTTAGATTTACTTTCAATTATTACTCTTATCAATAATTGTTGTGAAAAACAATTATTGATAAAGAAAAAAAACATCAATGCGATTACAATTTTCATCACTCTTGCACTTTATCATCAACACGAGGAACGGATTGAAGTATTTGCTTAAAGGCATCTTGGCTAAAATTAAAATCCACGCCTTCCACCATAATTGTGTTGCCGTTACCGTCAGTATGGCGTTTACCGTATTGCATCCAACCACCAAGTGAGTGGTCATCTATTGCATTTGGCGTTTGTGTGGTACGCCCTGTAGACATTAGTAGAAAGTGTGTAAGTTCGTGGCATTCTGCGTGTCCGAAATCATAAATTCCTCTTTTTGGATTTATCCTGATTGTGTTAAGAAAATGCCGACCTGCAACACTTATATTTTCTTTCCACATCACTACATCCGTAAAACTTTCATGAGGTTTTACAATGGCGTTACCTTCTGTATCCCAAGTGGTCTCAGAGTAATTAGTTGGTGTTCTTTTTGATTTTAAGGTTCTTGCTAAATCTGTTGGCTTTGTGGTTTTGGGGTCAAACTCTTTAAAATTAAACTTAAACTCAACTGTTAAGCCCTCATCATCTAAATACCCTTTATCATTATATTTTGCTGTAATAAGAGTTTTTAGCTGTTCTGCTGACTTAATAGAATAAGCTCCCTTTCTTCCCTTTTCATTTACAGCCAAATGAACATTAACTTCTACAACTCGTTTAATTGCAGTAACCTGACCAGATGTTTCATCTTTCTTTACAACTCTATAAGATACACCCTCCAAGCCATCTAAATCAACATTTAAAATCGGGTTATTACTTGCAAATTGATAAGGTGATAACATTGGGAACTTATTAGTAAGAGGATCAACAGATAAGAACTTACCTAACCTGCTATCATATATTCTAGCTAAATAATTTATTGAGTTCCCTGATCCTTTAACTTCATTATCATTCTCCTGTCCATTAAACCCAAACCTATAATTCAGAGCGCCATATGTATAAGTTCTTTCTTTTATTTCCGAGCCGAACGCGTAACAATCCGTAGTGCTCAAAACTATGGGTTTGTATGTGCCTCCGGTGGTGTGGGTTTTTAAGTTGTTGATGACTACTCTTACGTTTCCGAGCCAGTCGGTAAGTTCGTAGCGCTTGCTGCCGAATTTTAATTATAGTGTTTTCGAAATCTGCGGCAAGGGTATGTTGGGCAAGGTGCCCACAGGTATAGTATTCTCCGCCATCTTAGCCGCAGGTGTTGAAGGATTAGCGTTCACGGATGCCATGGGCGGAACATAAAGGTAATGCTTTTCCTTTAAATATCCAAGCAGTTGTGTGTCATAAAAATAACTCTCACCCAAAAGAAAAGAGTTCTTTTATTGATAAATTCTTAAAAATTGCACTTATTACTTGAACTTAAACTGATACTGATCACAATAATTTTTGCAAAAAATAACCCTGCAGATAAAAAACAAAAACCTTATAACGGAAATTATTGGAAATTAATCCTTAAACTGAAGCCACCGTTGGCATTTGATGATGGGAATGAAGCTGATGTCTGTGGCATATTCCTTACCAAATCAAAATATAATCGCAAAATGATGTTTTGGGTTAAATTGTAATCTGCCGATGAACGTAAAGTTAAAACATTGGCGCCTACCGTTGGCAAACTGATTTCATCTGAAATTCTTCGTATGATGGTGATGTTCCTTCTGTAACCAACATCCACTTTAACTAATAAGTCGCTTCTGAGTTGCTTTCCCATGATGTATAATTTTTTGAATGTCAGATTTGGATACCGATAGCCCAAACCAACAATGTACTCCTGGCCTTTGGTTTCGATGATTTGGGGGCCGGTGATGTTAAGGGCAATGGTCTTGTCGCGCTTAATTTCAAAATTGGTATTCCAACCGGGTTTGTTGAACTGAAAATCAAATTTTATCAAAGGGCTGAATGATTCATTAATACTAACGGAGTTTATATTGTAATAGCTGTTGAAATTTGCATTATTGGTAATGGGATTCACTACGGGTGCACGTGTAATTTGCCCGGAATTTCTATCGCCATACAACAGGTTGTAGTTATATCCACTGATGTTGTAAGTGCTTCTGTAGGAATGCCGAATGGTAATGGAACGGAAAAGTTTTTGCAGCGCAGGAATTTTTCCCAGTCCGTCCCAGGTAACATTCCAGTTTGGCATGGGGACTTTGGGGAAGATATTTTTGGTGGAATAACTACGTATTTTCTGGCCCGTGTAAGCTTCATAAAATGCTCCAATCAAAACATCCTGAGAATTGTAATCATAACCATCATAGAAGCTATAGGTTTTTCCCAGAACGGTTGTTACGGTTTGAACGCCTTTGACGCTGTTGGGGTTATTATCGGAGAGTTGTTTGGCAACATCAGCCCTGATGGATAAAAATTCATCATATAATGAAGATTCTGTTCCCTTACCACGATCGGAAAGCCCCTTGAAAAACGAGAATACCGTAATGTTGAAATTCCCGGTTTCGGTGGGGCTCACATGAAAATCATATCGACCCTCGTTGTGGTTATAAACCATAAATTCTGTAAGATTATTGGATTGAGTAATGTTTCCGTTAAGTTCAATACGTAAACTTCCATGAGGTTCAACACTGCTTCTCCAGGAAAATGTTTTTTGCATGGTCTCGATATAAGGTGCCGATTGGTTACTGTTACGTGTAAGCCAGTTATTACGTTCCGCACGTTCACGAATGTCGGGCACATACCAACCGGTGGTAAAGAGAAATCCGGGAGCATAATTCCTTGAAATGTTCATTCCCATAAGATCGGTACGTGGCATGAAGTTGGGCAATGTTTGTCCCATTTGCAACTGATAGTTCAGGGAAATGTTTTTCACCATCAACACCACTTTGGCCAGGAAAGCCATGAATTCCTGAAAGTTTTCGTTTTTTTTCGGATTGGTGCTGTCGGTCAGGGCAACGGAGCTTTTCTTGGCATCTTTGGATGGCTTTTGTGGTTGGGGCTGATTATTTAAAATCCTTTTGAAATAGGGTATTTTGTTATAAAACTGAACAAGGTTTAAATTGGCTGTAAGGTTATGTTGATTGGTATTATTTATGGTATTTCCAAAGCTGTCGGGCGAGGCAAAGGGCACTCGGTTCCAGGTATATGTTCCGCCATAACGATATGTAGGTGAAATAAAATCAAATAATGGTATTTTATTGATAGGAATATTCACATTCAGGTTCATTTGCTGTCGGAAAATCGTATTGGTTCCGCCTCCCATCAGGTTTTTGATTACCGAATCCCTTCGTTCGGGACTTCGCTTACTGACGTCTCCGTAGGGTTCAAGGACACGGCTCTCGTTGCTTGCCGTATAATCGAATTTAATGTTTTTGGTAAAATCCCAGCGTAATGTGTAATTACGCGTAATCAGGAAATTTTTATTATAGAACCTTGGATTTTGAAAATCATTTGCGCCGGCATAAAAGCTTGTAATGTCGCGGTTTTTAAGAAATGAAAAATTCCTGTTTATATCCATACTGAACCCAAAAGCGTTGGGAATTAATTGTAAGTTCATGTCTTTAATTAGAGCAAACCATCTGTTTTGGAAAAATTTTATTTTCTCGAAAGGTTTAATGGCAAAAGGCTTACTAATGGCATATTGATAGGTAATATTGCCACGATAGTTTTTAATTAAATTGGAATCAATATTGATGTTACGACGAAAAGTTTGCGTAAAGGCATACGTAAGGGAAAAATTTGAAAGATCCCAGGGATAGGGCGGAGCATCTTTCTTTTTCAATCCATCAATTCTGACATTAGTAAAATTGATACCCTTTCTTTCGGTATAGTCAATCACTTGCCTTTTGATGGAGTCGCGCTTGGCTTTGGTAATGTTTTCCGCTTTATTGAAGTCCGACATACGAACATCTGGATCCAAAGGGTTGAAAAGAGGAGTAACGATGGATTGTCCGTAATTATAGTAAAGCGGAAGGGATACGCCCAACGATTGCGGAAAGAATTTACCAAGGTTGATGGAAGTACTGGCATCCCAGTTCAAAGTAGTTTCTTTGCTTCGTTCATTAATTTTTTTCTCCACACCGCCAAAGAACGGAGTACTATATAAACCTGCTAAACTTACATTACCAAGGTCGGCCAGTTTTAACTGAACCTGACCGGTGGCTGCCCAGCCTCCACGGTTATTAAAGTCGGTTAACCGCAGTTCATTCAACCAAACCTCTACGCATTTTGACTGTCCGTCGGGCGAACGCGGATTTCTTACACCCATCATGATGGCCTTAACCGTTCCCAAATTCGGATTACCAACAATAGTGATGCTGTGATTGCCAAACGATTTGGTATAAGGCTGGCTAAGTTGGTTCAGAGATGAAAAATATCCCCATTTTTCATTCCGTTCCTGCTTGGTTTGGCTAATTTCGGAAAAAGAAAAATTTACTTCATTTTCAGCAGGCCACACAATGTAACGGTCGCTGGTGCTGTTTGGATCATAGGTCCCCGGAGGGGTAAGCTTTAAGGGCACGGTATATTCATAATAGTTACTGTTATAATCCGTACCTACACGCATAAAAAATTCCAGTTCGCCATCACTGAGCGGATTATTGCCTAATTTCTCGGCATGCACATTGAGCTTTATGTTGTTGAACATACGCGTGTCGAGTTCCACATTTTTGAAAACAGCCCTGCTGTCACCGTCTTTCAGGTTACAAATACGCACCTGAAGGGCCTGTTCATTCTGCAAAACCAAATTGGTGGTTTGAACATTTTGCACTTGTTCAATTTCAGGAGGCATGATATAATTCACCGGAACTTTATTACCGTTTTCCTGCAAATTCACGGCCGAAACATCGAAGGAAGTGCTCTGGTCATCGTTTTTGATATACTCACCCGGCTTTCTTAAATCATATTCATATTTTCTCCAGTCGCTTCTTACCAGTTCAAATCTGGCAAGGCGTAGCAACACGGGTCTGTCAAATCCTTTAAGGAAAACACGCATGAAGCGGATGGAATTAAAACCTTCAATGTTATTGACGGCTTTTTCAAACTGATTGATGGGAATTTTAAATTGATACCACTTAACTTTCTTTTTGATGCCTCCATCGTATTCTGCCGTACCGTCGAAAGCATCCACAATAAAATTATTACCGATATTGTTCGGGTTAATGTCTTGTGGTGAAATTCTGACACGATACTGATAGTAGCTTTCTGTCTCGCTCAGGGTATTGTCTCTGTTGAGGTCTTCAATGTTAGGCAGGTTGGTAGCACCGGTTGGATAGTTTCCTCCGGCAGGATTGGCATTTTTGTATTGTTCTTCGGTGGGTGAATTGCCTTCAGGATTATTGTATTTGGCATAGCGTTCGATGGTTTTGGCTTGTGCCTGGTCAAGATCATCGCCCCTGAAGAATTTATAATCGTCGGAAGAGGGGTCGTTCAGGAAAGCCTGAACGGCCGGAGCATTCGGATTTCCCACCGATTGAGCAGCGGAAAGAGCGGAAGCAAAAACCTGTTTTTCCTGTTCGTTGTTCATACCATCGTACCCCACATCCTGCAAAGGTCTGTCCTTGTTGTCGTTGGAAAATGCATTCACCGAAGGGGGAATGGAAGGCACCACGGCAACGCCGGTAAAAATGGTAGGAGAATTTGCCGTAGAAGGAGACAATCCTGGCAAACCGTTTTCATAACTCATTCTGCCATCTTTTACGATATCTTCCGATATATTGCCCAAATTGATATACAAATCACCTGATGGTAAATTGTTAGGATCGAAATCGGGGTGAGTATTCGTATTGTAGTCTTCATTATAGGGATCCATTAACCAGAACTGAATATATTCCACATTGGCTGCCTGAAGGTCGTTGGTTTCCAGCCGCCTTGAAATTCCGGCCCAGCGTGAAGAAGGGTTATTCAGAAATCCGTCGGAATTCATACCTGCGGAATAAGGTGTTGGCAATACATCATAATTGTAAGGTCCTCTTTCTTTCGGATAAAATCCAATGTCCAGAACGGGAAGGATTACCATTTGGCCGTTGGGGGGTGTTTTACCGGGGAAAAGTTCGGTTTCGAACACCTGCCTCCACATATTGTTGGATAGAATTTCAGTAGTATAATAGGAAGGAGTGGTTCCCTGGCCTTGTTTTCTGGTGAACATCGGGTCTACATTATACCAGCATATCTTGGCACGGTTAAGGCCGTATTTAATGTTTGACGTCTCGATGGCTTCAGGAAACAAATCAGGCTGCCCCTGAGGGATGGACGATAAAAACCATGCATTGGGATTGCGGATGTCGATAATATTAATGGAACCTTCAAAATCATCTATGTAAGAGTTGCCGCTTCTGCCAATGGCTCTGGCATTTCCAGGAAAAAGCTTAGCAAATTCACCACGCGTGGTTATAGAACTCATTTCTTTGGTGCTGTAGAACGGAAGTTTGTCGAGCCAACGCGTAATGAAAGTTACGTCGGATTTAAAATTATAATCGAAGCCAATGATCGTATTCCTTACGGGCTCCTCGCCTATAGCCACTTTTTGGGTGATGGGCCTTTCATTAAAACGAAGGAAAGTTCCCCCTACATTTAAAAAGCGGTTCACTTTGTAATCCAGACGGGTTCCAATCAAACTTTTTTGCTGAACATTGAAGAGCGAATTGCTTTCCAATGATACTTTTATTTGCGATCCGGAATTTAAAAGCCCTTCATTAATGATTTTCACACGTCCTAGATTGTAATCGACCGTATAATCCACGTTTTCCTGAAGTTGCACACCGTTGGCCGTAACCACTACAGCACCTTGGGGAATGTTGATGGCATTCAGCGAAAATTCGGAACCGGTGGCAGAACGATAGGTACCTTTAATTTTATATCGGTTTTTTTCTTGTATGAAGGTGGCAGCTACTCTGGTTGAGTCGTAGAGTTCCTGAAAGATATATTTGTTAGCAGCCGGAAAATCATTATTCTGATCGAACTTTGATTTCAGTCCATTACCAAAAGGCTCTACCATGGGAAAATAAATTCTGCCATTGTTCGGATTGATGGTGTAATCTTTAATAAAATCAAAAACTCCGTCGGGCACTCGGTCGCCGTTCACGGCAAGGTTGTCACAATTCAATACACGTATCAGTTGCTGACCATTGATGGAACCAAACGGTATATATGGAATGTCGACACCGGTTTCGATATTATTGTAAAAAACATTCAAATTGAAATCCTGATGATTGATGTTATAAGCACCAATGCTGTAAACATTTTTCATCATGAATTTCCAGTTCGGATAACGTGTATTTACCACAGAACCCTTTAACAACTTACAAACCAATATCCCCGAGTTGTTGGGGAATTGATCGGAAAATTCGCCCACCTGATAGATTTTTCCGTTGTATGTATACTGGTAGGACACGGCCAAAACCTGATCGTTATTGAGTGTTTGATTCAGTGATATGAAACCTAATCTGGTATTGATGAAGTATTCATTTGGGTTCAACTTACGAGCATTGTAAATCACATCATAGTCCCTGGCCTGGACCATATACTGTCCGGAGGAGTTATTAGGATTTGAAGCTGATAGAGAAGTGGCCAATACAGAGGCAATTGTGGCAGGGTCGCGTGTGGGAAAGAGGTTATTCACCACAGTATGATACAAAGAGTTGGCTCCGTTGTGCGGATGGTCGCCCAAACTATCGTAGATGGCATAACTCGACGGAACCACCACAGAACCATCCTTATAGGCATTCAAACCACGAAAAACAAAAGATGAATCCTCTCCCAGATCTTCAAATGCTAATATGGTTCGGGTTTGTTCATTATTCCCGGTTTGATTCAATACCCACACTTCCACCTTATTGATCACCACAGGAGTGGTAATGATAGGCAAAGTTTTCATCCAATTATCGTAATTCTTATAGAAATAAAAGCCCAAAAAATAGTGGCGGTTCATTTCATAATTATCCACATTTACGGTAAAAGGAATGGTTTGAGCACCGCCCTGCACCGTTATTTCTTGCTTTTTGCCACGTTGCTGTGAAAATACGGTGGTGGCACGCAAACGTCCGAATTGCATTTCAGTTTTAAAACCAAAAAGAGTTTGGCTTCCGCTTATCAGTGAACTGTTTAGTGGCAAAGTCACGTTCCCTGCTTCAATTTTTTTCAAAATATCATCTTCAAGTCCGGTGTAATCAATTTTCACCTGGTTTTCCCAGTCGAATGAAGCCTCAGTATTGTAATTGGTGGTTACCCTGACTTTTTCTCCGATCTTTCCCAATAAATTAAGTTGAATTCGCATGTTAAAATCAAAATTGGTCATGCGTTGCTGGCGTTGAGGAATAGCAGGGTTAAGGATCTTATTACGGTTCAAACCGAAAATTAATTCAGCCGTACCGGTGGGCCTGATATCAACGGTGTTACCTCCGAATATCCTGTCGAACAACTCACTGTTCACCTGTAAAGCAGGAATAAGCCCTTTTTTGGGTTGCTGGGTAAGTTCATCGGCCGCTACCCTACTCCTCCAATAATTCCTAAGTGCTTTTTTAAAAACATAATTTTCATATTCTTTGAACGACATGTATGACTCCGGTCGGTAATCCATGTCGCCCACTTTATATTTGATATTGTAGATTTTTTCTTTGGGGTCGTATTCAATTTCCTGTTTTATGTTGGAGGGATCTTTCAGATAAAGTGGAGAGGGGTTCTGAATCGGAGGATTATTGGATGGGCTGTCCTTAAAAGGATAAATCAAATTCGGTTTGGTATCGGGAGTATCAGGAGGAGGGGTTGCTTTGAAATGTGATTCCTGAACATAAATAATGTCTTTGATGGAAAATTCATACGTATTTTGACTTTCCTTTCGGATATATCCTAATAAGCCGGCGGCGGCGGAACTCAATGCAACGAACTGTATGAATGAAGACGCCCTCAATCTCTGAACTTATTGAAGAAATTTTAACGATAACCTTACTAAGGCATCTACACCGGCTCCGGAACCCAATTCCTTCAATGATCTGTCCAAAGCCTTATCGGCTTGTGTTCTGTTAAAACCAAGCGCCACAAGTGCCAATAACGCTTCTTCCCTGTTTTTATTGTGAACTTCCGTAACAATTTTTCCTATTCCACCTTCGTGCTTTCCTAGTTTTCCTTTTAGGTCAACGATAATTCTTTGAGCGGTTTTGTCACCTATACCTTTAATGCTCTTTAGCGGAGTGATATTGGCCGTATTAATGGCTGTTATGATTTCATCAGGTGTTAAACTGGAAAGCATCAGCATGGCCGAACTCCCCCCCACCCCACTAACTGAAGTAATTTTTCTGAAAAGTTCACGCTCCTGCTCATCGAAAAAACCATAATGGCGGGGTAAATCATCCCTGACATACAACGACTCCACAAACACCAAAGCATCAATCCCCTGTTCTTTCCAACGGGTAAAAGATTGTAATGAAATCTGAAATGAAAAACCTATGCCGTTGGTTTCCACCACAATTTGTGCGGGGTTTAGTTTGACAATTTTTCCTCTGACGTAATCCAACATTAATTAATCCCTTTTATTTTGAGCATCCACTACGGCAATGATGGCCATGTTCATAATTTCCCTGACACTACTTCCAAGCTGAAGTATGTGCACCGGCTTACGCAATCCCATTAAAATTGGGCCAATGGCTTCAGCACCGGCTAATTCCTGGATAAGCTTGTAGGCTATGTTGCCGGAGGCCAGATTAGGAAAAATCAGGGTATTCACATCTTCGTTGGCCAGATAGCTGAAAGGAAATTGTTCGTTAATCAGGGTTTTGTTCAGAGCAAAGTTGGCCTGAATATCCCCGTCAACAATCAAACCGGGATAATTTTCATGAAGAATTTTAACGGCTTTCGAAACTTTGTCGGGTACTTCGCCTTTTACAGAACCAAAGTTGGAATAGGAAAGCATGGCAATTTTGGGGCGAATATTAAATTGCTGAACCGTTTTGGCCGTTAGCAATGCTATTTCAACCAATTCTTCTGCCGTTGGATTTTCCGTCATAGTAGTATCGGCCAAAAACATTGGGCCTCTTTTGGTTATCAAAACATAAAGTCCTGCCACACGCTTTACATCTTGTTGAACTCCAATACATTCCAGTGCCGGGCGAATGGGGATGGCATATTTTCTTGCATATCCGCTAAGCATGGCATCGGCAAGTCCCACTTCCACCATCATGGCCCCAAAATAATTCCTGTCGCGCATAGAACGCACGGCATCATATAAAGTAAGCCCCTTTCTTTGTCTTTTCTTCCATAACATTTCCCCGAATTCTTTACGCTTATCTTCCGCTTCCAGAATTGGGTCGATGATGGTCATGTCGGAGATATCAATGGAATGTTGCTCTGCGATTTTTTCAATTTTTTCCTTGTTGCCCAGCAAAATTGGTATGGCTATACCCTCGTCGCGCACCATTTGTGCGGCTTTCAGAATTTTTTGCTGGTCGGCCTCGGCAAACACCAGGCGCTTGGGGTTTAACCTGGCTTTATTAGCCAAAGTGCGCATCAGTTTATTGTCCTTGCCCAAACGCGATTCCAGTTCATGGGCATAGGCCTCCCAGTCGGTTATTTTCCTGCGGGCCACACCGCTTTCAATGGCTGCTTTGGCAACGGCCACGGATACGGCCACGATTAACCGATTGTCAATGGGCTTGGGGATTATATACTCTGGTCCGAAGGATAATTTCTTTAAACCATAAGCCAGCAATACGTAATCGGGAACCGGTTCCCGTGCAAGTTCTGCAATGGCTTTGGTGGCTGCCAATTTCATCTCTTCATTTATGCAGGTGGCCCTGACATCAAGCGCCCCGCGGAAAATAAAAGGAAAACCCAGAACATTGTTCACCTGATTCGGATTATCGCTCCTGCCGGTTGCCACAATCGCATCGGGCCGGGCTTCCTTGGCTTCCTGATAAGATATTTCCGGAACAGGATTGGCTAATGCAAATACTATGGGCTTTTTCCCCATGCTTTTAATCATATCCTTAGTAAGAATGTTCCCTTTTGAAAGTCCTACAAATACATCCGCACCTTTTAATGCTTCTTCTAAGGTCAGATTTTTATCATGAGTTGCAAAAAAAATTTTATTTTCATCCAAATCTGTACGATTTTTATGCAACAGGCCTTTTGAATCGAACATGAAAATATTTTCTTTTTTTACACCAAGTGCCAGATACATTTTACTGCAGGAAATGGCTGAAGCTCCGGCTCCGTTGACCACAATTTTGATTTTTTCGGTTTTTTTTCCGGCCAGTTCAACGGCATTCAGCAAAGCAGCAGCCGAAATGATGGCCGTGCCATGCTGGTCGTCGTGCATCAGCGGAATATCAAGTTCTTCTTTAAGACGCTTTTCAATATAGAAGCACTCAGGGGCTTTAATATCTTCCAGATTAATTCCGCCAAATGTAGGTGCAATATTTTTTACGGTCCTGACAAACTCTTCCGGGTCCTTGGCATCAATTTCAATATCGAATACATCAATATCGGCATAAATTTTAAAAAGCATTCCTTTGCCCTCCATCACGGGTTTGGATGCCAATGCCCCGATGTCGCCCAAACCCAAAACGGCTGTTCCGTTGGAAATTACGGCCACTAAATTTCCTTTGGAGGTATATCGGTATGCGTCTTCCGGATTATTTTGGATTTCAAGACAGGGTTCAGCCACTCCCGGGGAATAGGCCAATGTCAGGTCCCTTTGGGTGCTATAGGGCTTGGTGGGAACTACTTCGATTTTTCCAGGCCTTCCCGACTCATGGTAGTCCAGGGCATCCTTTCTTAGGTTTTTTTCAGACATAAAAAACTTGAAGAAATGCGAATTTAATGAATTTTGACAATGCCTGGAAAATTGAGAAAAAGGTGTTTTTTTATTCTAAAAAAACGGAATATTCTTCTTTTTTATCCAACTTTGAAATAATATTTCCGGAAAGCGTGGTGGCCAAGGACATTCCTGCAATATCGGCTCGAACCGGAAATTTCAGGTGGTTGCGGTCAACCAAAACCATGACTTTCAATGATTTAACTTGAATTCCCTGAAAAGCATGAAATAAATACCAGATCGTTCTGCCGGAGTTCAAGACATCATCCACAATCAAAACAGCTTTATTTTCAATAGCTCCTTTGTCAGGAAAACCGTACAAGGGTTTCCATGGACTTTTTTTATCCACCACGACATCGAAATGTACCAGCTTATCAAAAAATTTATTTTTTTTCATCTCCTCCAAAATCAACTTGCAAAGATGTGTGCCTTGGCCACTGATACTGATTAAGACTATCTCCGTTTCTTCGAAAAATTCTTCCTTGGCCTGATGAGCCATCCGTATTACTTTTTTCAGTATGGATTGATTGTCCAGTATTTTAACTGCCGGCTGCATCAGAACATAATTTCCTTTATTTTATTTCTTACAATTTCATTCGGTGGCATTAAGGGCAGCCTTAGTTTTGGTTTGCAAATTTTCTTATATCCCAGTAAAGTTTTAATACCTCCCGGATTACCATCAGCAAAAAGCAAGTTGGTAATTTCCATGAGTTTGTAATGAAGCGGCCTGGCAGAGGCAAAATCTCCATTTAGTGCAAAGCGAACCATGCTTGAAAATTCTTTTGGGTAAGCATTAGCCACCACGGAAATAACACCTTGTCCTCCGCACGAAATGATGGGCAAGGTCAGATTATCGTCTCCGCTAAGCACCATAAAACCTTTTGGAGCATGGTGGATAATACGCATGATTTGCTCCATGTTTCCGCTGGCTTCTTTGGTAGCAACAATTTTTTTACACTCTTTTGCAATTCTTACTTGTGTTTCCCACGATACATTGGAACCTGTACGGCCCGGCACATTGTAAAGAATAATCGGTTTTTTGGTAAGCCGGTTTAAATGTTTGTAATGTTCAAAATATCCTTCCTGATTGGGTTTGTTGTAATAGGGTGCCACGGATAATATGGCTGTAATATCCTTCACATAAGGAAATTTAGTTATTTCATCGGCCACGTTATGCGTACAATTACCTCCTATGCCATACACCAAGGGTACTTTATTGGAACTATATTTTCTGACGGCCTCGAATATTGCAAATTTTTCATCCTTACTCAATACCGGACTTTCGGCAGTAGTGCCCATTACTACTAAGTATTCAACGCTGCCTTTTATTACATGATTAACCAGTTTTTCAAGGGAATTGAAATCAATATCACCATTTTCATTAAAAGGAGTTACCAATGCAACTCCGGTGCCTCTAAGTTCTTTCATTAAAATTTACTTTAATTTTAAACTAATACCCAGATTCAAAAAGCTATAACCATAGCCCAATTCCAGATATCCACCGAATTTAGGTTTGAAAAAGTAACGTGCACCTGCCAACAGCCCCCAATATAAACGGGTATAAGAAACTCCGGAGTAAAAATAATCCGGATCGCTTGATGTATAAGTAGCTATTCCATATCCCAACATTAACCCGCCATAAATGTCCAATGGCGTATCTTCCAGGGAATAATGTATGGTGGGTCTGAACCCGATATGAAACACACTCCAACGTTGCACTAGTTTGCTGTTCTTATAAACACCAGATTTTGTATAATAGACACCATTATACCGGTAGGACCAAGAAACGAAACCTGTATAAGCACCTAATCCGATATCAATACCTTTATCGACATTATAAAATGAATAGTCTAAAGAAGCATTTATATAGGGCAACTGGCTGTAGCCGGAAGCAAACCAGCCATGTCCATAATACCCGCCTAATCCAAAACCTGCATTTAAAATTGCAGATTTGTTCTTGAACACGTAGTTTTCTTGTCCGTAAATAGAAAAACAGATAAGGGAAAACAGGCAGAACATGTGCTTTTTCATAAGCAGAGGATTTTTATGGTTTTCAGGTCAATATTAAAAAAAAATCAGCAATCGTTAATCAGGCAGAATTAACATGGCATCCCCATAACTGTAGAAGCGGTATTTTTCCTTAATGGCTTCCTTGTAAGCCTTCATAATCAATTCATAACCTCCAAAAGCACACACCATCATCAGCAAGGTGCTTTCGGGCATATGAAAATTTGTAACCATGCAATTGGCAATACTAAATTCATAAGGCGGATAAATGAATTTATTGGTCCAACCCATAAATGGATTGAGCGTTCCGTGTGTAGAAACCGATGACTCTATTGAGCGCATCACTGTGGTACCCACAGCACATACTTTTTTCTTTTTTTCTTTAGCAAGATTAACGATCTTGCACGTGTCGGCAGGAATGATGACTTCTTCACTTTCCATTTTGTGCTTAGATAGGTCCTCCACTTCCACAGGCTTGAAAGTTCCAAGCCCCACATGGAGGGTTATAGGTGTAAACTGTATTCCTTTAATTTCCATGCGCTTCAAAAGTTCGCGACTGAAGTGGAGCCCAGCAGTGGGAGCGGCAACGGCACCTTCATTTTTGGCATAAACGGTTTGATATCTTTCGGCATCCAAAGGCTCGGCTTTACGCTTAATGTATTTTGGTAAGGGGGTTTCGCCAAGTTTGTATAAAATGCTTCTGAATTCATCATAAGGCCCGTCATAAAGAAATCGCAACGTACGACCTCTGGAAGTGGTATTATCAATAACTTCGGCAACGATCTCCGTGTCCCCCTGGCCGAAGTATAATTTATTTCCAATGCGGATTTTTCTTGCTGGATCCACCAAAACATCCCACAACCTCGACTCGGCATTGAGTTCCCTCAGGAGAAACACTTCAATTTTTGCTCCCGTTTTTTCTTTCAGTCCATAGAGGCGAGCAGGAAAAACTTTAGTGTCGTTAATGATAAATACATCCCCATCATCAAAATAATTGATGATGTCTTTGAACTTTTTATGTTCAATTTTTCCGGATTTTTTGTGAACCACCATCAGACGGGATTCTTCACGATTGGGTGCGGGATATTCTGCCACAAGATCTTTAGGCAAATTAAATTTGAACATGGAGAGCTTCATATCTTTTCGGATTTTAAATGATTAATGAATTTAAGAGAATATTTTATCATATAATCTTACGGGATTATATTGAATTGAATTGAATTAACTATTTAATGCTTCTGCTCCTGCCACAATTTCGAGGATTTCTTTGGTAATAGATGCCTGACGGGCTTTGTTGTATGTGATTTTCAATTCACGTTGAAGTTCCTTTGCATTATCGGTGGCTTTGTGCATGGCGGTCATTCGTGCACCGTGTTCACTTGCCAAAGAGTCCAGAACAGCTTTATATATCTGCGTTTTCAGCGAACGCGGTATTAAATCACTTAAAATTTTTTCTTTTTGAGGTTCAAAATCATATTCTGTTTTCGATGTTTTTCCGTTATCAGATGCAGTATTCACCGGCAGGAAATTTTCCACCACCGGGATTTGGACCGCCGGGTTTTTAAATTGATTATAAATGATCACTATTCGTTCAAATTGCTTATTTAAAAAAACATTCATCAGTATTTCGGTAAATGCCGCAACATCATCAAATTTAGTTTTATCAACCAAATGATTTGCATGTGAAGGCAAGTCGGTTCCGTTAATGATATATTCGGTTTTCCGGAAGTAATCATAGGCTTTTTTTCCGATCGGAAGCACCGTAATTCTTTTTCCCTTTCCTTCGGATTCAATAAATGCTTTGGTTTTTTTAATGATATTGGAATTAAAAGGGCCGGCAAGGCCGCGATTGGAAGTTATAGGAATTATTAAAACACTGTTGTTGGAATGATTAGCCGAAAACGGATTTTCATAAGCATCTAAACCCGCACTGATGTTCTGATGAATTTCTTTCAGTTTTTGGGCATAAGGCCTGAGTTGTAGAATTGCATCCTGTGCCCTGCGAAGCTTAGCAGCACTCACCATTTTCATGGCACTGGTGATCTGCATGGTGGAAGACACGGAATTAATCCTGTTACGTATTTCCTTTAAGCTGGGCATAGATTATTTGGATTCGTATTTGGGAAGTAATTCTTTAACACATGCTTCAATCTGAGATGTAAGATGGTCATCATACTGACCAGATTTCAATGCATCGAGACAAGCCTTATACTTTACCTCCATTTTTTCCAGGAATTCTTTTTCAAATTCCCTGACTCTGCCAACGGGAACATTTCTCAGCAGATTTTTGGTGCCCACATAGATAATGGCAATTTGTTGTTCCACACGTAATGGAGAAAATTGGTTTTGCTTCAGAATTTCCACATTCCTTGCCCCCTTGTCCAGAATCGATTTTGTGGCGGCATCCAGATCCGAACCAAACTTGGCAAAAGCCTCCAGTTCACGGTATTGTGCCTGGTCGAGTTTAAGGGTTCCGGCCACTTTTTTCATGGATTTAATCTGCGCATTCCCCCCCACACGCGAGACGGAAATTCCCACATTTATGGCAGGCCGTACACCGGCATTGAACAAGTTCGACTCAAGGAATATTTGTCCGTCGGTAATGGAAATAACATTGGTTGGAATATAGGCCGATACATCTCCGGCTTGAGTTTCGATAATGGGAAGAGCTGTAAGTGAACCTCCGCCTTTTACCATATGTTTTATGGAGTCGGGCAGATCATTCATTTGCCTGGCAATTTCATCGCTGGAATTGATTTTAGCGGCACGTTCCAGTAAACGGGAATGTAAATAGAACACGTCACCCGGATAGGCCTCACGTCCTGGAGGACGACGAAGCAACAAAGATACTTCACGATAGGCTACTGCCTGCTTTGAAAGATCATCATAGACGATTAAGGCCGGGCGACCGGTATCCCTGAAAAATTCACCAATGGCGGCCCCGGCAAAGGGAGCGTAGAATTGCATCGGAGCAGGATCAGATGCATTGGCAGCCACCACGATGGTATAGGGCATGGCGCCTTTTTCTTCCAATGTCCTGACGATGGAAGCCACAGTAGAGCCCTTTTGTCCAACGGCAACATAAATACAATAAACTGGCTTTCCGGCTTCGTAAAATTCTTTTTGGTTGATAATAGTGTCAATACAAACGGCTGTCTTGCCCGTTTGACGATCGCCAATTACCAATTCCCGCTGTCCGCGCCCGATGGGGATCATGGCATCTATGGCCTTGATGCCGGTTTGAAGAGGTTCGTTCACAGGCTGCCGATAAATAACTCCTGGCGCTTTGCGTTCTATGGGCATTTCGTATAAATCACCCTTAATGGGGCCTTTTCCGTCAATCGGGTTACCAAGTGCGTCCACCACACGGCCCAACATCCCCTCTCCCACTCTAATTGAGGCAATCCTGCCGGTTCTTTTCACCGTGGCTCCCTCCTTAATTCCTTTTCCATCGCCAAGCAAAACCACGCCAACATTGTCGGTTTCAAGGTTAAGTGCGATGGCCTTCAGGCCGTTTTCGAATTCCACCAATTCGCCGGACTGGACTTTATTCAATCCATAAATGCGCGCAATTCCATCACCCACTTCCAATACCGTGCCCACTTCCTCGAGTTCAGCCTCGGTTCTTGAACCGGCTAATTGTTCCCTTAAGATTGCCGAAATCTCGGCCGGACTTATTTCTGCCATAATCAATTAATTTAACGTTATTGGGGTTTGTTCAAAATTTTTTCTTATTTTACTTAGCATCCCGTGAATACTCATATCCAACTGCATCGAATCTACATTCACCACAAAACCTCCGATCAGACTCTCATCTACCGAAAAATGAAAATCAAGTTCACCGTCAATTTTTTTCTTCAGTTTGCTTTGGATTAATTTTTTTTCATCGGCACTTAGTTCTACCGCGCTTTTGACATATACATCTTTGATGTTCTTATGCTTTTTAAAAACAGATTCGTACGCTGAAAATATTTCTCTGATTTTCGATGCTCTTTTCTTTTGAATTATTAATGTGATAAATGACAGCGTTAAATTTGAAACTTTATCCTTGAAAAGTTTTCCGACAATTTTAATCTTTTTATCCACATGAAAAATCGGATTGGATATTACCGATGACAGTTCCGCTGATTGAGAAAGCGCTTTTAATACCAATTTTGTGTCGGCCAAGACCACATCTTCATTTTTTTGTTCAGTGGCCAATATTAAAAGGGCTTTGGCATATCGTTCCGAAAGCGTCATGTATCAATTTGGATTAAGTTGTTCGCAAAGGTTTTTAACAATATTTCTTTGTTTTTCTTTATCGGAAAGCTCTGATTTCAAAATTTTTTCAGCAATTTCAAGTGAGAGTGCGGCAACTTGTGATTTTAAATCATTCAGAACAGCATTTTTTTCCGATTGGATTTGTGCCCTGGCATTTGCCAAAATTTTATCGGCCTCGACCTGAGCCTGCTTTTTAGAATCATTGATAATTTTATCCCTGATTTCCCTAGCTTCTTTTAAGATTTTTTCACTTTCGACACGGGCTTCGGCCAGTATCTTTTCCCCTTCCGATTTTAATTGCTCCAATGATTTTTTAGCTTCTTCAGCCTTTTGAATTGATGCTTCAATATTTCTTTCCCTGTTTTCAATGGCATTCAAAATTGGCTTCCAAGCATATTTTGCTAACAGAAATAAAAGTAACAAAAAAACCAGCGTGGTCCAAAATATAAGGCCCACTGAAGGAGTAATCAATGCATTCAGGATTATCATACTATAATTTTTTTTCAAATTTAAAAGCCCTTCGTTAGTCACGAAGGGCATTTTTTTACTTGGACAATAGTGCCACCACCACTGCGAACAAAGCAACTCCTTCAACCAAGGCAGCTGCAATGATCATGAGTGTTTGGATTTTTCCAATGGCTTCGGGCTGACGAGCCACGGCATCCATGGCATGTCCACCAATTTGCCCGATACCGATTCCGGCCCCTATTGCCGCCAGGCCGGCTCCGATTGCTGCGATACTTCCTGTCATTTTTCTATATTTTTTATTGTTTTTGCTTGGTATTGTTCCTGCTTGTGCCCCGACTTAATGATGCCCTTCCGCATGTTCATGTTCAGCTACAGCTGAACCAATAAACAATGCAGACAACATCGTAAAGACGTAAGCCTGCAAAAACGCAACCAAACATTCCAAAATATCAATAAACAATGCGAAAGCCACAGAAACAGGACTTATCCAAATGGTTTTAAAAATGAAAATCAAACCAATAAGTGAAATAATTATAATATGTCCGGCCGACATATTGGCAAAAAGACGAATCATCAATGCAAAAGGCTTTGTGAAAATACCAAGGAACTCCAAAGGTATTAGAATAGGCCACAACCAAACCGGTCCCGGTGGCATAAATATGTGCTTCCAATATCCGGCGTTAGCTGAAATGTTTGTTATTAAAAATGTAATTACTGCCAAAACAAATGTGAATGCAATATTTCCGGAAACATTCGCTCCGATTGGAATCAAACCAAAAATATTATTGATAAGAATAAGAAAAAACACCGTTAGTAAATATGGCATGAATTTATGATACTTAGGCCCGATATTAGGAATGGCAATTTCATCGCGAATAAAAACAATTAATGGTTCCAGTATGGAAGCCGAACCTTTGGGTACTACTTTCTCACCCATTGCGGCATATCTTCTGGCCATAGAAATAAAAAGAAACAACATCAAACCGGCCACCAATAACAATTGTGTAACATTTTTGGTGATGCTGAAATCCAATGGGGCATCGTTCAAAATTTCATGATTCTCTCCAGTCGTTATGTATCTGCCTTCCGGGTCAGGGCTTTCAGAAGCATAAAAGATTTTTTCATGATAATTCACAAATCGGTATCCCTCTTTTTCTACTACCACTTTACCTTCAATATCATGATGAAATGCTGAGGATGAAAAAATCACCAACCCCTTCTTTGTTTTAAGAATTACCGGCAAAGGAATGGATACAGCCTGGTGCCCTTCCCCCCATAAATGCCAGGAATGCGAATCCAGAATATGTTCAAATGCAATTTCAGAAATATTTAATTCCTTTTTATTATGATGGGATTCGGAGATGGATAGTTGCCCTTTTGTAATCTCTTCCTGTTCAATAGGCTCAGAGCAATAACATTGGAAGGCAAAAATGAATATGGAAAAAATAACAGAAACTTTCTTCATTAAAAATTCGGGCGCAAATATAGAGTAAAATTGAATTATTTTGAAAAAACTACTGAAATTTGATACTTAATTTTTATTAACAATGAACTACTGGTTAATGAAATCCGAACCTTTTATATATAGTTGGCAACAACTAATGAAAGACGGAAAAACCTGTTGGGACGGGGTCAGGAATTACCTTGCTCGGAACAACATGAAAAGTATGAAAAAGGGGGATTTGGCATTATTTTACCATAGCAATGAAGGCTTAGAAGTTGCTGGAGTTATGGAAATTATTAAAGAGGCATATCCTGACCCCACCACAACCGAAACGGCATGGGTGGCGGTTGACGTTAGGCCTGTAAAATCATTTTCAAAGCCCGTCAGCCTGAAGCAGATGAAAGCCGACCCAAAGCTCCAAAACATGGAGATGTTCCGTTTGAATCGTTTGTCGGTATGTAAACTTACCAAGCAGGAATTTGTACATATTTGCAAATTAGGCGGAATCTCTAAAACCTGAACCACTTGGCATACTCTGTTTTAAAGCCTTTTTTGTTTTCTCTGGATGCCGAGAAGGCACATCACCTGACCATTAATGCATTGAAAGTCATACAGCAACATCCTGATTTTTTAAAATTAATTTTTAAGTATAGTGAATATCCACAATTAAAAAGAAAGGTATTTGGTTTGGAATTTAAAAATCCGTTGGGGCTGGCTGCCGGGCTTGATAAAAATGCTGAAGTATTCGGGGCATTTGCTGCAATGGGGTTTGGTTTTGTTGAGGTAGGGACCATCACCCCTCGTCCTCAAGAAGGTAACCCAAAGCCCCGTTTGTTCCGATTACCTAAAAATCAAGCCCTGTTGAACAGGATGGGGTTTAATAATGTGGGAGCCGAATTGGCAGCCAGAAATATTGAAAAAATCTATCACTTAAAAAAATGTGTTTTAGGTATAAACATAGGAAAAAACAAGGATACTCCGAATGAAAAAGCTCATTTGGATTACGGAAAGTGTATTGAATATTTACATCCCTTTGCCGATTATTTCGTCGTAAACGTATCTTCACCCAATACACCTGGACTAAGAAATCTATTGGATAAAGAACCTTTGAAAATTATCCTTGAAACCGTTCAAAACAGCCTTGCAAAAAATGCCAACAGAAGCATACCGGTTTTGTTAAAAATTTCACCCGATATGGACGAATCGGTAACAGATGACATTGTGGAAGTGTGCATGGAATTTCGTCTAAGTGGAATTGTTGCCACAAACACCACCCTATCCCGAACAGGTCTTGATAAATATCCCAAAAGTTATATAGATTCGCTGGGAAGCGGCGGAATAAGTGGCTTACCCATGAAAAAACTGAGTAATAAATGGATTGAAATATTAAAAAGGAAAGTACCTGTTGGGTTTGCGCTTGTTGGAAGCGGCGGAATTATGAATGCCAGCGATGCCAAAGAAAAACTCAATTCCGGAGCCGATTTGATACAAATTTACACCGGGCTGATCTATCGAGGTCCCGGGTTGATTCATGAAATTTTAAATTCATTGCACCATGAATAGTATATGCATTGTGGAATGTCCGAGAGATGCCATGCAGGGAATAAAAAATTTTATTCCCACTTCCACCAAGATTAAATATCTGAACTTGCTGCTGGAAGTAGGCTTCGACATTCTGGATTGCGGCAGCTTTGTGTCGGCCAAGGCCATACCTCAGATGCAGGATACCGCTGAAATCATACCTCGTCTTAATATTATAGGTAAAAAAACCAAACTTTTGGTTATTGTAGCCAACTTTCGTGGGGCTGAAGATGCATGCCAGTTTGATGAAATTTCCTATCTGGGGTTCCCATTTTCAGTTTCAGAAGAATTTCAAAAAAGAAACACCAACAGTTCCCGAGAGGAATCATTAAAAAGAGTGGAAGAAATATTAAATGTGTGTGAGAAAAAAAACAAAAAATTGGTGGTTTATTTGTCCATGGCCTTTGGCAACCCGTACGGGGAATTATGGTCGCCTGAAATTGTGGTTGAATGGGCATGCAAGCTAAAAAACCTTGGGGTGAATGATTTCAAATTGGCCGACACCATAGGTTGTTCCAATCCTGAAAACATCAAATCCTTATATAAATTGATTAATAAAGAGCTCCAAAATAATATAGTAGGTGTACACTTGCATTCAACACCTTACCATACGGAGGAAAAAATCGCGGCAGCCTGGGAGTCGGGGTGTACCGTTTTCGATTCGGCTTTACTGGGATTTGGAGGCTGCCCCATGGCCAAAGAAGAACTTACCGGTAACGTCGCCACGGAAATCCTCATTGATTACTTTGAAAACAAAAAAAAACTAATCATTACTCTTGATAAAAATGCCTATTATCGAGCTCTGGAAGAAGCAAAAAAAATTTTCTTATGATACTTTTTCAGTATTAACAATTTGTTTTTTATAAAACCTTTTAATTTTATTTCTGTAAAAAGGTTAAAATTTGGAACTTTATATAATAAGGTGTTAAGATATCTTATTTTCATATTTTTATTTCAAATAAACATTCGATCGCAGTCTTCGTTGAAAATTTATTTCAATTCTGTTCCTCCTTTAACCAATGCCGACACTTTGAAGCCTTCGGGTATTGATTTTGATATTTTAAGTGAATATTTACTGTGGTTAAAAACCAATAAACAGCAAAATTTCACCATCAGTTATAAATTTATACAACAAAACATTCAAGGAGTTGTCAAAGAACTTAACGATTTGTCTATAATATGTGGAGGCCAAACTTCACTTTCCATCAATTCAAAAGAGGTGGATTATTCAACCCCATACCTGAAAAACATTTCTTTTTGCATTACTAACGGCAATGCACCGGATATTAAATCCAAAAACAAAGATGAAATTATTAGGGCACTAGGGGCAATGAAGGGGTTAACCGTAGAAAATGCAATCATTGAAAAATGCATGTTGGATCTTAAAAAGCAGTATTTAAAAGATTTAGTCATTGAAAAAACGAATAGTCAGATTGAAATTTTGAATCAAATTTCAAAAAATGTTCTGACGTTTGGGTATGTAGATGCAATTGAGTTTTGGTATTTCCTGAAAAATAACCCTACCAAATTTCTTAAAGTTCAAAAATCCTTAGACCAAAACAAAGAAAATTACGTTTTCATTTTCAAAAAGAACAGCCCTCATAAAAAATGGTTTGATGAATTTATGAATGGATTTAAAACCACCCCTCGTTATCGTATTCTGCTTGAAAAACATGTGGGTGGTTTTATGGCACAAAATCTTTCCGTCAAATGATAATAGTAGATAATGTGGTGCTGGATGATGCCCTTTTGGATGAATATTTTGTTTGTGATTTGAAGGCCTGCAAAGGGGCATGTTGTGTGGAAGGCGAATCCGGGGCACCGCTGGAAAAACCGGAAATCAACGAACTTAAAAAAAACTTCAACTTTATTCAGCCCTATCTGGAAAACGAAGGAAAACGTACTATTGCAGAAAAAGGGGTTGCGGTCGTGGATGACGACGGTGAACTGACCACTCCTTTGGTTTCAAAAAAAGGAGCATGTGTTTATGCCATCAAAAACAATGATGGTATTGTCTCTTGTGCTATTGAAAAAGCTTATAATGATAAAAAAATAAATTTTCAAAAACCTATCAGTTGTCACCTCTATCCTATCAGGATTGAACGGAAATATGGTAAGGAATTTTTATTTTACCATCGATGGGACATCTGCCAACCTGCATGTGCATGCGGAAAAAAAACGAAATTGCCTCTTGTGCATTTTTTGAAAAATGCCCTAATTCGTAAATACGGAAAAAAATGGTTTGATGAACTTGAAAAAATTCTGATATACAGAAAACAGAAAAATGGAAAATAAAAAAATTCTTATCACTGGTTCAAACGGATTGCTTGGTCAAAAAATCATATATCAACTTTTGCAATATCCACACGGCTTTGAAATATATGCCACAGGGCGCGGGGAAAACCGATTAGCTGTAAAAAGCGGATACCATTATCATTCAGCCGATCTTACCAACAAAGAAAGTGTGCAGGAATTGATTGGCAAAATCAAACCTCATTGTGTCATCCATACTGCAGCTATGACGAACGTGGATGCCTGCGAACTGCAACCGGATGAATGCCGAAAACAAAATGTGGATGCCGTACAATTTTTGATTGACGCATTAGAAAAAATTAAAACCAAATCCTTCTCCCCGCACTTTATTTTCCTTAGCACTGATTTCATTTTCGACGGAACCCACGGCCCCCTGGATGAAAACGAAAAACCTAATCCCTTAAGCACTTATGCCCGATCGAAGCTGGATGCAGAAAACATTGTAAGAAATTCAATGCTTGATTGGGCCATTGCAAGAACCGTTCTGGTATATGGTGTCACCGACAATATGAGCCGTTCCAATATTGTGCTTTGGGTAAAAAACAACCTGGAACAGGGAAAAGAAATTTCGGTTGTAACCGACCAATATCGTACCCCAACATTGGCAGAAGACCTGGCCGATGGTTGCATCCGCATTGCTGCTAAAAGAGCCAAAGGAGTATTTAATATCAGCGGGAAAGATTTTATGAACATCTTTGAATTGGCCAAGCGTGTGGCTCACTATTTTAATTTAGATGAACGTTTGATCAAGCCATCCTTAAGTTCCGATATTAAGCAACCTGCCAAAAGGCCACCTGTCACCGGATTCATTATTGAAAAAGCCAGGAAAGAATTGGGATATGAACCCCATACCTTTGAAGAAGGGATCAAAATAATGATGGATCAAATACAATCCCTTAACCCAAAATAATGATACTTGCTCCTCCGGCATAATGATCATGCCGGTTTTCTTCGTAACGTAATCCATATATTTCACGGGTAATTCTCAAAACTTCTTGTTTTAATCTTCCGGAGCCTTTACCATGAATCACAACAAGTTTTTCATACCCCTGCGTAATAGCTTCATTCAACTTCTGTTCAAAAAAACTCAATTGGTAATTTAAAATTTCAAAATCATTTAACTTTTTTTTTTGGATACCTAATTTTTCGGAATGCAAATCAATTTCCATTATGCCCTTTTTTGTCACTAACCGGGTTTTTCCTTCAACGGGGCTTTCAAAACCACTGAATGCTTTTTCTTTTAATTTTTTCAATATTTCGGAATCCAGTTTTTGCTTTGCATATGTCTCGTTTTCCTCTTCTCTTTTTTTTGTATGATCATCCCATTCTTTCAACACAAACAAAAAAACGGAATTCTGAAAACCGGGAATTTTAACCCTCTGAAGATTTTTTAATTTATTTTCATTCAGAAAAACCGTTTCGGATAAAGGTGCTATGGGAGCGAACGGAATGCCGGTTTTGTAAAAAAGAATTTCAAATTTCAAACGGTTATACTCCATGAAATCACGAAAAGAAAATTTACCAACATGAATTTTCTGATAAGCCGAACCGGTATGGTTAAAAATTCTTTTATATTTCGAAGATTCTTCTTCTCTTAAAACGTTTAAATACAATGAATAAGAGCTACGATTAACAAGAAAAATATTGAAATTGCTATCAAATTTTATTTCCATCGAATCGGGTTCAATAACCACAAAAACAGAACTTTTTTTATCAGTCGGGTAATCATCCTGAAAGTCGGAAAGGTCGGAATGTTTGATTTCCTCATGGCCAACTTTAATCAAAGAATCGGGCGAATAGGGCACTTCAAGTCCGTTATCCAACTTTACAATAATCAAATCATTTTTAAATCCGCAAACTACACCCTTCCCAACTTCATTTAAAAAACTTACTTTATCGCCTATGCGAAATTCACGGATCATTTTTCACAAAAATAATGATGGTTTTTTTTCAAATAAATAAAGCGTATATTATGATACTTTTCCGCTAATTTTTTTATTAAATTAATTCTTTTTCTCTTTGTACTCAGTATATAAACCGAATCCAGACCGTTAAAGTTTCTGCTCAGAACAGAATCGTTCAAAAAATAGTTCTTGTCAAAAAATTTAACCTGCCCGATTTTGCTTTTCATCAAATTCGGAAAATTTGACATGGATAATAAATTTTTTTCTTTTAATGTAAATTCATCATTTAGACATGCATACATTTGATTATTGTTTTTAATCAGAAAATGTAATTGTCCTTTATTATTTTCAGCATAAAAAAAACATTTGTATTTGTGTTGATACGATTCCACAATATTGATGAACATCCAAAGTGTCAATAAAATCAATTTTAACAAAAAGTATTCACGGGTTTTATGATACAAAGCATAAACCAACAGCACAATTATAAAAACAGAAAAAAATATATCCCAACGCGTAAAATCCAGATGTTTGAGAGAAGTAAACTCAGAATAGCTGGAAAAATATTCCGAAACTCCAATTAAAAACTTACCGAAATACACAGGGATATGATGTAAAAATTCCAAAGGTATCAAAACTATTAATATCGACAGCATAAAGACAAAGGATATTGGTACCACTGCAAGGTTCGATAAAAAAGTTATGAACGTAAAAGATTGAAAGGCCGCAAGAACGAAGGGTAATGTTGTCAGGCTTGCACTAAAGGTAGTAACAAGAGATTCAGCAATAAATTTTCCTATCCTGCTTTTATTTTCAATATCTATTGCTTCAAGCACCACCGGATTCAAAAGTAGAAGACCCGCCATGGCTGAAAAACTTAACTGAAAACTAATATTATAAATTAAGAAAGGATCAAAAATCAATAATACAAGCGCGACAGCCGTGATGGCCAGGAGGGGCTTGGGATGCGTGTCGTAAGGGAAAAAATACAAAGCTTCGACGAGCATAAACATCAGGACTGCTCTCAAAACAGGTGCCCCAAAACCACATAAAAAAGAATAAAACATAAGTAATACGGAAATCAGGATAAATCGTGCTTTGCGTGTTAATGATAATTTACTAAGCAAAAAATTCATGATTATATAGATAAATCCAACATGCATGCCCGATACCGACAAAATATGAATCACACCCGATTCTGAAAAAACTGAATAAAGTTCCCTTGATAAAAAACGCTCGTCGCCCACCCACATTGCCAAAGCCAGTGATGCAACATCTTTATTTTTCATCCGCTGATGAATAAAATCCGCTATTACGTTCCTTAATCTGTTTATTTTATCCCCGATATCAAACTTTTTAGCTTCGGTATTAATCTTTTTCAGGTTATCTTCATAAAAGCAGGCTTGAAGTAAATATCCGTTTTTCAATTGATGCAAAAAATATTTTTTATTCACTTCATCATAAAAATAAAACAGGTCTTCAGCCTGAATTCGGGCAATCATGTAATCATTGAGGTTGATTAATACATCAGATGCAACATGGAATCTGATTTTTCCTTTGAGGGATATGATTTTTCCGCATTTCATCAAACAAATCGACTCTCCCTCCCAATGGGTATATTTTTCGGCAACACGTTTTTGTTCCTTTACTTTAAAAACCAGTAAGCAGGTATCTTTAATTTGAATATTTTTTTTGATAACCGAAAACTGTGAACGATGAATATCGTGAAAACATATCCAACCTAGAAAGAGGATAAAAAACAGAACCAGAAAGATAGTATTGTTCTTATTGTTAAAAAAGCCGGCTAATATTAAAAATACAGCCACACAGAATATAAATGCTTCCCCGAAGGGTTGTAATCCATTAAAAAAATCATAAAATTTTTCATTCAAAAAAAAGAATGCATCATAAAAAAAGATGGCTAATATCAAAAAAAACAAAAATTTGAAAGAAAGAGGAAATTGCATAAATTACATTGTGTTTTCCAAGAAAAGGAATTCACGGATTAATTTTATGAACCCACCCGAAGGGGTCGGGAATCAATCCTTTTCGAAGTTGTTTTAAATATCTATCCAATTTAAGTGCAATGGAATTTTCACCGTAATCGGAGGAAATATGATAATCTTTGTTTTGATAGCCAATTCTTTTGATAGGGGCAATGGTTGCTGCCGTTCCGCATCCGAAGGCCTCGGTTAGGGTGCCTTTTTCAATTCCTTCCAGAACTTCGGTAATGGAAATTTTTCTTTCTTCGACGGGAATATTCCAACTTCTGGCAATTGTTATTATACTGTCACGGGTAATTCCGGATAAGATGGTATCACTGATGGCTGGAGTAATGATTTTTCCGTCCAACACAAACATTAAATTCATGGTTCCGCTTTCCTCAACATATTGATGGGTTTCGCTGTCCGTCCAGATAACCTGATGATATCCCTTTTCCTGTGCAAGACAGGTGGGATATAAACTCCTTCCGTAATTACCGGAAGCTTTCACATAGCCCACTCCCCCCTTCACGGCACGGAAATAATTGGTTTCAATTAAGACATTCAGGGGTTCATTGTAATATTTTCCTACAGGGCTGGTAAATATAACAAACTGATAAGTGGAACTGGGTCTGACACCGATGGCTTCATCGGTGGCAAATAAAAAAGGACGTATATATAAACTTCCATCTTCCGATGCTGGAATCCACTCACGATCAATCCATACCAGGGTTTTCAGTGCTTCAATAAAAAGTTCCTCGGGTACTTCAGGCATAGCCATTCTTTTGGCACCGATATTCATTCTTCTTGCATTCATTTCGGGCCTGAACAAAAAAACCTCGCCTTTGGAATTTTTGTATGCCTTCATGCCTTCAAAAATGGATTGCCCGTAATGTATGGCGCTGATGGAATAACTCATGCTTACATTCTTGAAGGGGCTTATTCCTTTCACATGCCATGCCCCGTCTTTATATTCCGCCACAAACATATGATCACCAAAAAATTTACCAAAAGGTACATGGTTGAGGTCGATCTCGCCGAGGCGTGATTTATTGGTTAATTCGATGGGGATGGCATAGGGAGAAACAGCGCTCATAGAATTATTTTTTACGATTGCAATCTAATCATAAATTTACAAACAAAAAAACTTAAAACAAAATTTTAAAGCCTATATCAACTTATTTTCCGGTTTAACTTATACTCTCTTAAAATAAAATAACTTTGCAGCCGGATTACTTATGCTCTCGGCTATTGAAATACGAAAGAAATTTTTGGATTTTTTTAAAAGCAAAAACCACACCATTGTACCCAGTGCCCCTATGGTGGTGAAAGACGATCCTACCCTGATGTTCATCAACAGCGGGATGGCTCCTTTCAAAGATATTTTCTTAGGTAACAGTCCGATTGTTCATCCAAGGGTGGCCAACACCCAAAAGTGTCTTCGTGTCAGCGGAAAGCACAACGACCTGGAAGACGTAGGGCTCGACACCTACCATCATACCATGTTTGAAATGCTGGGTAACTGGAGTTTTGGTGATTATTTTAAAAAAGAAGCCATTGCCTGGGCATGGGAACTCCTGACGGAAGTTTATGGCATCGATAAAAACCGCCTGTATGTTACCGTTTTTGAAGGAAGTGCTGAAGAAGGGTTGGATTGGGATTCCGAAGCTTATGAATTCTGGAAAGAATGGCTGCCCGAACAACGAATTCTGAAAGGAAGCAAAAAAGACAATTTTTGGGAAATGGGCGAGACCGGCCCCTGTGGACCTTGTTCGGAAATACATTATGATGGAAGGACAGATGAGGAAAGAAAAAAAGTTCCGGGAGAAAAATTAGTGAACACGGGGCACCCGGATGTGATTGAGATTTGGAATTTGGTGTTCATGCAATTCGAACGGCTTGCCGACGGTTCACTAAGGCCATTACCTAAAAAACATGTGGATACGGGTATGGGATTTGAGCGACTGGTTAGAGTGCTTCAGCAAAAAAACAGTAACTACGACACCGACGTTTTCATCCCGATTATAGAAAAAATTGAAGACCTGTCCGGATTACACTACAGGCCTGAAGATGAACATAAACCTAACCAACGTATCATTAACGTCGCCATTCGAGTGGTGGCCGACCACATCCGTACCTTATGCTTCAGCATTGCCGACGGACAAATGCCTTCGCACTCCGGAGCAGGTTATGTGGTAAGAAGAATTTTACGCAGGGCCGTACGATACGGCTATCAATCCCTGAATCTGAAAGAACCATTTTTATACCGGCTTGTCCCGGTAATTTCACGTCAGATGGGAGATTTTTTCCCGGAACTGGTAAAAGAAAAAGACACCATCGAGAAAGTTCTCAAAGAAGAAGAATTATCATTCTACCGCACATTGGAAAACGGACTGAAAAGAATCGACCAAATTTGCATTGAGCACAACGAAAAAAATATCCACGTAATTGATGGAAAACTGGTGTTTGAACTCTACGACACTTACGGATTTCCCACCGACCTTACTTCTTTAATTGCACGAAGTTACGGACTTTCGATTGATGAAAAAGGCTTTGAAGCATCCCTCGAAGAACAAAAGAATCGTTCCCGCAAAGCAACCAAAGTAAGTGCCGGCGACTGGATCCTGATTTCCGATGAAGAAGTGATTGAAAATTCTTTTATCGGATATGAAGAATACGAAGCCAGTGTGAAAATACTACGCTACCGGCCTGCCGAGATTAAAAACAAAAAAATCTATCAAATCGTACTTAACCAAACTCCGTTTTATCCGGAAGGTGGCGGCCAGGTGGGCGACAGCGGAGTATTGATAAAAGATCATCTGAGTATTCAAATATCCGATACCAAAAAAGAACACGGCATCATTGTACATATCACAGACCAAATTCCTGAAAAACTCGATGGAATTTGGCATGCAAAAATCGATAAGGAAAAAAGAATAAAAACCACCATTCATCATTCTGCCACTCATTTCCTTCATGCAGCACTAAGAAAAGTATTGGGGAATCATGTGGAACAAAAGGGTAGTTTGGTACATCCGGACTACCTGCGCTTCGATTTTTCGCACTTTGCGAAATTGACCGATGAAGAAATTGAAAAGGTGGAACAGCTTGTCAATCAAGAAATCAGACGTGCTATCCTTTCCGAGATCCGGATAATGCCCCTAGAAGAGGCAAAAGCCATGGGGGCCATGGCATTGTTCGGGGAAAAATATGGTGAAATGGTAAGGGTTGTTACTTTCGATAAGTCGTTTTCCGTGGAACTTTGCGGAGGCTGCCATGTGCATAATTCAGCCATGATGGGAGCCTTTAAAATTGTTTCGGAAAGTGCCGTGGCCGCCGGCATCCGAAGAATTGAAGCTGTGGCAGGACATGCTTTTGATCGTTACCTGAATGAAAAAATCAGAAAAGAAAAAGAAATTAAAGCTCTGCTGAAAAATCCGAAAGATGAACTGAAAGCCATTGAACAATTGTTGAAAGAAATTGAACTCCTCAGAAAAGAAAAAGAAGAATGGTTAAGCGTGCAGAAAAAAAATACAAAAAACCGCATTATTGAATCACTACGTACTTTGAATGGTCTGAGCTTTTATGAAGGATATGTGGATTTAAACGACGGTGCTTCGATAAAAAGCCTGCTTTTTGAACTCAGAAACGAACTCAGAAATACCGTGGTTTTGCTAAAACAAAAAGACATCGACGGAACCCTTTATCATCTTTTAATTACCGACGATCTGGTGAAAGTAAAAAACTGGGATGCCACTTTATGGATCAAAGAAATTACCGGCGGCAAGGGCGGGGGACAAAAATTCATGGCCACAGGCAAAGGACATAACTTTGAAGGCATTGAAAAAATCATCATAAAATCATGAACGAAAACTCCATTAATCATCCACAAAGCCCTTTAAACAACCCCTTCGACGAGAAGCATTTCATCACACAAATCATCCGTCAGTCAGAAGCCCTGCTTTTCGACGAGAAAGAACTCGAACATATTTCCTTTTGGTTCGATCCTGATATCAAAACAGAAGAAAAGCATAAGCGCATTGCTACGCTTCCACCCGGAACCATTCAACGGCTATTATTGAATTTCATGAAATCTGTGAATGATGATCGCATGGTATGCACATCCCTGCGATCCATTTGGGAAAATAATCTGGATATGACAAGCTTCCATGATGAAATTATCCCCTTTTGCCTTTCGGCTGATGAACATATTGCCATGGAGGCCTGCACCATACTCAAAGAAAATATTTCCTTTGAAAACCCTTCAGAAATAGAAAAGATTCTTCTGAAATATGAAGAAAAACAATTTGCCAGGCCCTACCTTTATGAAATGTTTAAATTCGCACTGGAAAACAAAACACCATGAAATCCTGGTTCCCCGTTCCTGAAGACACCGATTTTACCATTTGGAATTTTCCCTTTGGTATTTACACCGACAACCATGTTCGCCACCGTGCCTGCAGCGCCATAGGCGATTATATCATTGATCTTTTTGAACTCGAGTCGGCCGATGTGTTCGATTTGAACCGCAACGTCTTCGAAAAGCAATTTTTGAACGATTTCATTTCGTTGGGAAAAAAGAAAACAAATCTCGTTCGTAACAAACTAATAGAACTTTTTACTTCAGAAAACTCCATCTTAAAAAAAGATGAGGCGCTGCTGAAGCGCGTATTGAAAAAACAATCGGAAGTAAAAATGCTCTTGCCCGTTCAAATCGGCGACTATACCGATTTTTACAGTTCCATATATCATGCCACCAACGTAGGCAGCATGTTCCGTGATCCTAATAATGCCTTGCTGCCGAACTGGAAGCATTTGCCTGTGGGATATCACGGACGCAGCAGCTCCATTTTTGTATCCGGACACTCTTTTTACAGGCCCAAGGGACAAACCAAAAGTCCCGATAAGACCATGCCCGAATTCGGACCTTGCAAATTATTGGATTTTGAACTTGAAACTGCGTTTATTATAGGAAAAGAGACTAAACAGGGAGATAGTATTAGACCTGATGAAGCACACGAATACATTTTTGGAATGGTACTTTTCAACGACTGGAGTGCCCGCGATATCCAAACCTGGGAATATCAGCCATTGGGGCCGTTTTTGGCAAAAAACTTTGCAAGCACCATTTCACCTTGGATAGTTACCATGGAAGCTTTGGAACCATTCCGAACCAAGGGTTTTGATTTTAATCCGCCTTTGCTTCCTTACCTGCAATATAAAGGCGATAAGCACCTTGACATTGAATTACAGGTATTTTTGAAAACTCCCGATGACACCGAGACTCTGCTTTGCACCAGCAATCAGAAATATTTGTATTACACCATGGAACAACAACTGGCACACCACACTGTCAACGGATGCCCCGTGCGCGTGGGTGATCTGATGGCCAGCGGCACTATCAGCGGGCCCGAAAAACACCAGTTCGGAAGTATGCTCGAACTCACATGGAAAGGAACCCAACCCATTCAGTTAAATAACGGGGAACAAAGAAAATTCATAAACGACCATGATACGATCATTTTCCGTGGTAAAGCAAAGAAAGGGGAGATTACCCTTGGTTTTGGTGAATGCATATCCACCGTTCTGCCTGCAAAAACATAATCACAAACAGATTAAGATAGTTTAACGTTATTTGTTACTGAATTTTGATATCTTTATCCCTTGTTTAAGACTATGACAGAAAAAGATCACGAAACGCTAATATTAGAATTAACCGAAACAACAACCGAAGTTTTACCCACCTATGCACTTGTGGTCTATAATGACGACGTGAATACCTTCGATCATGTCATTTCCACGCTGATGCGTGTTTGTAAGCACACCTATGAACAGGCCACACAATGCACTTATTTGATTCATTATAAAGGGAAATATGCCGTTAAGCACGGTTCTCTAAAGGAATTAAAGCCCATGCACGATGCCATTCTGGATGAGGGCATTTGGTGTAAGATAGAAAAATAATTTTCCGTAAATGAACATTTTTAGCAAAAAAGTTGCCATTATAATTGGATTCACCATCACTTTGTATGTTTTTTGGCGTTGTCATAAGAATGCTGTGACGGGCAAAACCTCCATGACCTTAATTCCAGAAAACGAACTCATCGGGATGAGTGAACAGGAATACCAAAAATTTTTAAAAGAACATCCCCCTCTGCCCGATTCTGATCCGCGCGTCAGGAATACCAGGGAGATGGGCATCCGTATCCAAAAAGCAGTAGAGGAATATTATGCTTCAAAAAAGCGTTCATCAGATCTTGCTGGTTATAAATGGGAATACAATGTGGTGGACGATCCTACCGTAAATGCCTGGTGCATGCCGGGTGGTAAGGTCGTGGTTTATACCGGTATTTTACCCATTACACAAAACGATGATGCACTGGCAGCCGTTATGGGACACGAGATTGCCCATGCCGTTGGCCGACATGGAAATCAACGTATGAGTCAGGCATTATTGGCAAATTTTGGACTTTCTGTTTTATCTGCTGCCATGGGGCAAAACCCCTCACTTACAAGCCAGCTGCTTTTGCAAAGTGTGGGAATCGGAACCCAACTTGGTATTTTGAAATTCAGCCGCAATCATGAGACCGAAGCCGATAAAATGGGCCTGATTTTTGCGGCCATGGCCGGTTATAACCCAGAGGCTGTTATAGATTTCTGGAAAAGAATGTCGGCCGTGGGCGGGCAAAAACCACCCGAATTCGTGAGTACACACCCCAGCGACGAAACCCGCATCCGCGACCTTCAAAACTTCATGCCCGAAGCAAAAAAATATTACAGACCTAGAAATTGAACCCAAAATGTTTTTATTCTACACTGTTAATTCTTTTCTGGATTCCCGGAATCCTTTTTTCACAAACCTCCTGTGAAGACAGCTTAAAAAACAAACTCCTTCATGACTCTTTAAAAATTTATTCATTAAAAAAAATATTACCCTATTTCAGTATTGATGACAGAATAACTCAAATACAAGAAACCAAGTCGGATATTTCAGGATTCAAAATCGGAATCAATTATACTGAAAAATACGTTTTCGGAGTAGGATTTTATTCGTTGCTGTCTCCGGAAAAAAGTATTGTACCAGTATCCAAAAACAAACCCGATACTTTCACCATTTCGGTTAAAATGAAATATTTTACTTTTTTTTATCATCAAATAATGCTCCGAAAAAAACATTTTGAACTTCAAATTCCTGTTGAAATCGGTATGGGGAATGTACAATTTTTACATAAGAAAAAAAATAACTCTGCATTAGTTGATAACAAAACTTCATCAATTGTCCCTTTTGGGTTAGGGGTAAAATCCATATTAAAGCCATTTCCGCACGCGGGTATATTTGTTTTTTTAGGAGTACGTATAATCAGGGATAAACCTCAATATCCATTTAATTTAAGCGGTGGGTTCAGTGCACTGGGCATTTACATTAATTTACTTAAAATTAATCGAGACATCAAATATTATTGTATTAAGAAAACGAATTACAAAAAAAGGGTGAAAAAGTGTCACTGATAACAAAATAAAAAAAGCAGGCATATAAGCCGGGTTCTGTCGAGGCCCGCCATTCCTCTGAGCGGCCTACCCGCATCGGAACAATCGGAAGGGCCATCCTGATGGCCGATGCCTATTTGGCCTTGCAACACCGGAGGTTTTCCACTGCATAACGTTGCCGCCATGCAGAGTGGGCTCTTACCCCACTTTTTCACTATCACCTTTCTGTTGATGCAGAAAGGCTACCTGGTTTCTGTGGCACTTTCTGTCAACCGAAGTATGGCTTCGGCTGCCCTCCCTTTCGGGAGGCCGGTTGCCCGCTGTTGCCCGGACTTTCCTCTGCCGAAGCAAAAATCTTCAACAGCGGCGGGCATGCCTGCTTTTGCAAAATTAAGACAAATTCAGTTTTGTTGAGGATTTATTTTTTTCCACAAATGATACTTCCTGGTATTAGGACTTAATTTTTCATATTTAAACCTTAAAGAAATTCCCTGAGTATCAGCCAACACCATGAACGGATATTTTTCTTCATCCCTGAAGATAACACTTATTCCATGATAACGGTTAAGGTAAAGCAAAAAATTATATTTATAAATCAATTCTCCGGAACTGAAAATTGTCTTTTCGTTTTTTATATGCATAGCTATTTGCTTTGCATCGTGCAACTCGATCTCATCCCTCCCTGTCTTGCCGAAATGAAATATCAGCATTGAAATAGATACAATCACCATCGTAACTGAGAAAATCCTTATAAACTTAATACTTAATGCCTTTTCGAATTTTTCTATCGACGATTCCAATATTTTGAAGAGAATTACCCCAAAACCCAAACTGAAAAAAGGGAAAGAATTCATCAAGTAAAAACCACGCTGTTCTTTGGTAATAATTAATGGCAATGAACCGCACAAACCAAGTGCGATAAACAAAACCGAATATCTGAAAAGGGGTGTCCGTATAAATTCACTGCGGTTCAAAGAATGGCCACATAATAAAATTGCACCTGCCAAAACGATTTCCATCGGTAACAATTCCACAAAAAATAACCTGAACCATAAATAAAATCGGCTTTCCACATTCGAAACATTTTGTATGCTGTTCATTACACGATTGTTCCAAAATGCCATTAACGATTTTTTGGGTTCGGGAATTGAAAACAAAATGAAATAAAAACCCACAAAAATTATTACCGATATAAAAAAGTAAATCAGGGTAGTTTTCAATTTTTCAGGTTTAATCAAATATCCGTATAACAACATAAAAATTATTGTAAAAGATGCCTGTAAGCCCTTTGTCAACGATGATACAATAATTACAAAACTGGCGGCCAGCACCGCCCACAATCCGTATTTATCTTCATGCAAAAACAAATACACCGATAACAAGCAAAAATTCAAAACCAGGTTTTCAATCATGTTATTAGAAAATGACCAGGGTACCACCGGAATGGTTAAAAACAAAATCACAGGCAACCATTCGGTATTTTTCATGGTTTGTCCGTAAGATATTTTTTTCCAAATCAAAACCATTAATCCAATGCTGCATAACATCAGTAAAAATGAAAAACTTTTTTCAACATATTCACTGCTTCCAAACCAATCGTAAAATAATGATAAAATATACATGAACAAAGGCGGCTGCTGATCGAAATGGCGAAGGGTAATGTCATAAACCGGGAACCAAAAAGTTCCCAAACCTTGATGTAAATTATGAGCCACGGTTGCATATAACAACCCGTCCATAAACATTCCCCTCTGAAAAGTTCTAGAACCAATTACCCCAACTGCCAATAAAAAAATGATTACCCAAAAAAAAAGACGGGTTCTGAGCATCTACTTAATACACCAAGTGTACAAATCCTTTATAAATGGAATTTTGATTGTCATTAAGTTTAAGGATGTAAAAATATGTTCCGGATGGCAAAAGATTCTTACCCATAGCTGAAGAAGTATTGGGCCTTCCGTCCCATTCATTGTTGTATCCTTTTTTATGATAAACCAAATTTCCCCAACGATTGTAAATCTCAATCTCATTGTTTGGATATTTGCTTATGCCTTTGATTTCAAAAATATCGTTTTTTCCATCTCCATCGGGAGTTAATAATTGAGGTATAATTCCAAAAGGAATATCCAAAACCTCAATGGTATGTGATGCTACAGACGTACAACCATATTGATCTGTCACATTTAATACAACTGTATAAATTCCGGGTGTGTTGTAAGTTTGGCCGGGTGGATTAGTAAGATTAGAAGAAGATCCGTTTCCAAAATTCCAGAAATTTAGAGAATTACTCGTACTGTTGTTGGTAAAATTAACCGACAAAGGAGGATAGCCGCTTGTTGGATTTAATGAAAATGCAGCATTTACATTAGATTGTAGGATTTGAATTGACTGGGATAAGCTTCCGCAAATATTACCGTAAGTTACGGTGTAGGTGCCAGCTGTTACAATATTTATGGACGACGTATTGGAATTTGTATTGCTCCAGGTGAAAGTATTGTCTCCGTTTACGCCGATAGCCATCAAAGTAGTTTGCCCCCCTGAGCATAAAACTGTAGGAGTAGCAATTAAGGTCAGTGAAGGAGCAGGTTGTTGAATAATTTGTATGGTTGTCATGCTCACGCCACAGTTATTGTAAGCAATAGCCGTGTAAGTTCCGGGTGAATTTACAAGCAGGGTATGTTGTCCGGAAGCACCGGCCCAACTGTAGGATGCAGGAGCATTTCCAAAAGCTGTTAATGTAGAAGTACCGTTCGGGCAGATGGATGTTGGAGAAGCCGAAGCCGAAACATCGGGGGCTGCTCCGGGACTTATGGTAATCTGCTGAACTGAAGTTCCGCAGACATTCGTTAACGTAGCTGTATAAACCCCCGGATTATTGATTTGAATGGATGGAGTATTATTTGAACCGTTACTCCAGTTAATGCTTCCGCTTCCAGTAGCAGAAAGTGTTGCCTGTCCGCCGGAACATAAGGTAGGAGATGTTGAAATCAGATTAAATGAAGTGGAAGGCCCGTCGTTGATCGTAACTTGAGCAGTAGCCGTTCCGCAGGCGTTCGTAATGGTGGCAGTATAAATTCCAGATTGATTAATAACAATACTTGCTCCTCCAGTACCCGTACTCCAGTTTATGGTTCCTCCGGAATTGGATGCAGTCAGGGTAACCTGTTGTCCTGAACAAAGCAAGGAAGAAGTAGGAATAATGCTTATGGTCGGTGATGCACCAGTAGTAACTGTAGCTGATTGTACGGTGCTTCCGCATGACGAACTTACGGTCACTTGATATACCCCTGCTGAATTGACCACAATAAAAGAAGAAGTGCTTGAATTACTCCACAAAAAATTTGTATAGTTTGAATAGGCTATAATAGTGGCGCTTTGATTTCCGCACAGGTTAAATACATTGTTGTTAAGAGCCAGGGTAGGAGTTGGAAAAATACTGACGGTTGCAGTGGCAACATTTGTACAACCGGACGCAGACGCTCCGATAACAGTATAAACGGTTAAAGCCGTTGGAGTAACAACTATTGATGAAGTGGTTTGTGAAGTGTTCCAGGTATAGTTTGTAGCACCATTGGCAATCAGTGTAGCGGAATTTCCGGAACATATCGTAGGTGAATTGACAGTGATGGTTGGAACCGGACTGACAATTACTGTTGATATTGCAGAAGATATACATCCTGCCACTGAACCAATAACTGTATATTGCGAACTGGATGTAGGGGTCACAACGATGGATTGGTTATTGGATGAATTACTCCAGGTATAACTTGTTGCTCCAGTTGCAGTTAATGTTGCTTGCTGGCCAGGGCAAATTGTAGGGGAATTAACGCTTATAGTAGGAGCAGGGATTACACTGACTGTAACCGGTTGGCGATATATTCCAGGGCATGAACCGGCGTAATAAGTATAAGTTCCGGGTGATGTAAATGTGATTGTTACAAAAAGGGTTCCGTTACCAATAGGTGTACCCCCCACTAAGGTGTTATACCAATAAATGGCATTAGTTCCTGACTGGGCAGTTAATGATGCCGATGAACCTACACACACAGTGGCATTAGTAGTGGTAATGACAGGCATTGGACTAAGAGTATTTGTTGAGATTCCATTACCACCCTGCGTGGCTCCATTCGGAGGGAAATTTTGTTGAATGCTGTTATTATTACCCGTTACTACACCATTTGCACCCCCGGATATATCTACGGTAATGGGAGTTGTTATATTAGTACCGAAAAATCCTCCTCCCCCACCGGCACCAGGGCCATAACATTGAGAATTTGGAATAAAACAATTGAAAGCTACGTTTCCTCCATTTCCACCCTTCACTGAAACAGGAGTTGCTGAGGACATGGAAAAAGAACCTCCGATTTTCAACACAACACATCCACCCCCACCACCGCCACCTGCTCCGTCATTTTCCGAACAACCCAGTGTAGTATTTTGAGCATTAGCACCATTGGATAAAATAGTTCCGCTTCCACTAAGATTTCCATCCACAATCAAAAACACAATCCCTCCTCCGTTACCACCCGAAGATGCCTGAGCATTATTTCCATGCCCCGCTCCGCCACCTCCTCCCAAAAAGAGACGTTCAATGGAATAATCAAGCGGCCTGCCACCAAAACCACCCATATTTCGTCGTTGATCCCCCCCCCATGATCCGTTGTTCGGCCCCACAGTATTGGGATTCTGATTGTTTGATGAAAAGGAATATCCTCCCCTGCCACCGCCGCTTGACACATGGCTTGAAAATCCTGGAGATTCAAGATTCCAGGCAGCATTGTATCCTGAAACCGGAATTCCTGAACCGGAATATATGGAAAGCAAGCCAGCGTTAGCACCTCCACCTCCTCCAGCATTATGGGCACAACCTCCCCCACCACCATTTGCCATGGCCCCCCGTCCATACATGGAAGAATAAACTTTATAACGAGTGGTATCCCCACCAATGGATTCTCCCTTCATGCCACCTTGAATGTACAATAATGAACCATATTTATCACCTCCAAAAACACTGGCTGTTCCGGTTAATGAAAAGTTTAATCGCAAACCGCCACGGAAACCCCTTCCGGTGGCATCAATAGATGGTGTAGCATTTAAGGTGCAATTACCCGCCACTTCTATCGCAACCACACCCCCAGTACTGCCGTTCCACGCTGCAGGGACAATATTACCAGGACTTGAAACAATTAAAGAGGTATATCTCGGAATTTTAACTAATTGAACTTTAGCCAAATGGAGGTAATTTTTTGTTAAAGGGCAATCAAATACAACCGTGGTGTTATTTGGTAATTGGTTTATTTGATGTATTTCATAGTTTCCTGCATTGTTATAATTATTGATTTGCCCATGTGTTGTGTTGGTTGGTATAGAACTGTTAAAATCAGGGAACAAACTGTCTTTACCTGCGTTTAAGAGTGCCCCTTGCATTTGAATAATCATCACTAAATCTCCGACGGCAAGTCCTGCGTTCGATGCAACAGTGACGGAATTTGTCCCTGCCGATGCATTAGCAGTTACCACATAATAGGAATTTACTATAGTATTGGCAACCGTAATGTTACCGGCACCATCCTTACCTTTTTGAGACAACAATAATGTGGGGATAAAGATAAATAGCCTGATAAATTTCATTCTTGTAATATTACGTAATAATTCCAGAAAAAGTAAACCATTTACTTACTTTTTTTATAAAAAAACCGGCCCATGCTGGCCGGCAGGCATATCCTATTGTTTAACCCTCAACTATGACAATGGAATGCCTAATTTAATTTAGTTGAATGGGAGGGATTTTTCCTTCTTTCATCAACTGAGCACATTTCTTTTTGTGCTCATCAAAATTTCCAAATGCCAATGCATCAAGCAAATCTTTTTTAGTCATATTGGGATTACCAAATTTTTTTCTTAATTCATTTTCGCAACGATTGACAAACCTCTCAAATCTATCAGGCGACCATATATATTCCTTGTCTCTTCTGTCTGGTTTAATTCTAAACTCCTCAGGTAAATCTCCTTGAATTTTTGATTTTACTTCCAGTCCTTCAAAAACTTTAGGTAATTCTCTGTTATCAAAAATAAATGGCTTTGAAACCAAAATAACATGTTTTTTTCTTTTAGGATCAATCATGCTAAGGCCCTCAATTTTCAGCCCCTTTTTAGTTAAATTTTTATATTTTTTTTCAAACTGACTAAGAATCTGATACATGATGCAAAGTTACTTTAAGAACAACTAATTATTTGTTAAATTAGATAAATTAAAACTTTACTTGTTAATTTTTTCGTTGATAAACACCTAATATTATGTTAAAATACTGTTAAAAAAGCCAAAGTTTATTTTAAAAAGTCAAGAAAATGAATAAAAAAATTTAAAATATAATTGAAAATACAGATTTATTAAAAATTAGACGAAAACCAAATTGGTTTCGACTAAATTTTTACGCTTTCAGGCTTGCACGAATAATATTAAGAGCACCTCCTGCCTTGAACCATTCGATTTGCTGGTGATTATAGGAATGATTGGCTTTTATTTCATGCTTGGTTCCGTCACTGTGGTTTATTACAATAGTTAGTGGAATACCGGGAGTAAAGTTTTTTAATCCTATAACATCAAAAGTGTCATCTTCCCTGATTAAATCGTAATCTTCTTTATTGGCAAAGGTTAAAGCCAACATTCCTTGCTTTTTAAGGTTAGTTTCGTGAATTCTTGCAAATGATTTAACCAGTATGACCCTAACTCCCAAATGTCTTGGCTCCATGGCTGCATGCTCACGTGATGAACCCTCTCCGTAGTTTTCATCACCCACTACAATGCTTCCTATGCCCTTGGACTTGTACATTCTTTGCACTTTGGGTACTTCCATGTATTCTCCTGTGAGTTGGTTTTTGACACAATTAGTTTTACCATTAAAATAATTAACAGCGCCAATCAAAAGATTATTGGAAATATTGTCTAAGTGCCCACGATATTTTAGCCATGGACCGGCCATAGAGATATGATCGGTTGTACATTTTCCCTTAACTTTAATCAGAAGCTTCAGCCCGATTAAATCAGTTCCTTCCCATGCCGGAAATGGATCAAGAAGTTGCAAACGATCAGAGTCGGGACGTACAATCACCTGTACATTGCTTCCGTCTTCCGCTGGTGCCTGATACCCTGCATCTTCTACACTAAATCCGTTGGGAGGCAGTTCGTAACCAACGGGAGGATCAAATTTTACTGGTACTCCATCCTCATTTAATACTGTATCTTTCATCGGATTAAATCCCAGATCACCGGTAATGGCCAAAACCGTAGTTAATTCAGGAGATGCAACAAAAGCATGAGTGTTGGGGTTGCCATCCTGGCGAGCCGCGAAATTCCGGTTAAAAGAATGAACGATAGTATTTTTTTCTTTTTTTTCAGCTCCAGCCCTATCCCACATACCAATGCAGGGCCCGCAGGCATTCGAAAACACCTTCGCCCCGATTTTATTGAAAATATCAATCAAACCATCTTTTTCAATCGTATATCTTACTTGCTCGGAACCCGGAGTAATGGTAAATTCTGCCTTAGGTTTAATTTTTTTCTCAATGGCTTGCCTGGCAAGGGATGCAGCCCTTGAAATATCTTCATAACTTGAATTTGTACATGAACCAATCAAGCCTGCTTTAACTTCCAAAGGCCATCCGTTTTTTTCAGCCATTTCACGCATTTTACTGATCGGTGTAGCCAAATCAGGCGTGAAAGGTCCGTTAATGTGTGGCTCCAATTCATCCAAATTTATCTCAATCACTTCGTCAAAATATTTTTCCGGTGACTGATAAACTTCCGGATCGGCTGTCAGATATGTATTAACGGAATTTGCTAAATCAGCCACATCGGATCTTTTGGTGGCACGCAAGTAGCGCTCCATGGATTCGTCGTAACCAAATGTTGAGGTGGTGGCCCCTACTTCTGCACCCATGTTGCATATGGTTCCTTTACCTGTACAAGAGAGGGATTTGGCTCCCTCTCCGAAATATTCAATGATTTTATCCGTGCCGCCTTTTACCGTTAGAATACCGGCCACTTTTAATATTACATCCTTGGCAGAACACCAGGGATTCAACTTTCCTTTCAAATGGATGCCAATCAACTTCGGCCATTTCAGTTCCCATGGCAAACCAGCCATAACATCACAAGCGTCCGCTCCGCCAACACCCACGGCAATCATACCCAAGCCGCCTGCATTAACGGTATGGCTGTCGGTTCCAATCATCATGCCGCCCGGAAAAGCGTAATTTTCTAATATCACCTGATGAATAATGCCCGCACCGGGTTTCCAAAATCCAATGCCATATTTGTTGGATACCGATGAAAGAAAATCATACACTTCCTGGTTCGTTTTGATGGCACGTTCCAGATCGGGCTTATTATAATCTTTTGCAACTATCAGATGGTCGCAGTGGACTGTAGAGGGGACGGCGACTTTTTTCCTGCCTGCCTGCATAAATTGCAACAATGCCATTTGGGCCGTAGCGTCCTGCATGGCAACCCTGTCAGGGGCAAACAACACATAATCCTTGCCACGAACAAAATCTTTCATATCCTGCTCTTGATGCAGATGGGCATATAAAATTTTTTCGGCAAGGGTCAAGGGCCTTTTGAGTACTTTTTTTGTCTCATCTACTTTGGCAGGCAAATTTGCATATACCCGCCTGATCATTTCTATGTCAAATGTCATAACAAGACGTATTTTTTAATTGAGCAAATTTAAGAGAAAGTGTATTAAAAGTCAAAAGGATTTTTTTCAAACAGATAGTCCGGCTTTTCTGAACCACCAATACACTCCACCGCCCACAACAGCAAACAACAACAACGATCCTGCCAGGGCGATGCGATTGGAAGTTTCATATGATTTAGGTTCAAATTTAAACTCCACCGTATGCTTACCTGCCGGAACTTCAAGTCCGCGCAAAATATAATTGACCGGTACATGAGGACAGATTTTACCGTCGATATAAGCATTCCATCCATAAGGATAGTAAATCTCCGAAAACACAATAAACCCCTCTTCCTTTGCATCCACTTCATAAACTGCTTCATTGGCTATATATTTTTTAATTGTAACGCGATTTTCGGAGGAATTAGAAAAATTTTTCTTTTTAATAATGCCGGCATGTTTGGATTGCGTGACGGCAATTTTCTTTAAATCTACCTTCCCAAGTGCCACGATTTCACTGTCGGCATTGGGCACTTCTTTAACTTCGGATACAAACCATGCAGGTCCGAAAGCCGAAGGATTTTTAACCAGAACAGGTTCCCTTGACTCCCGGCTGGCCAGCATTACATATTTGGTATTTAGCATATTCAGCACTTGCATGGGCCTGAATAATTCGGCATAGGCGCTGTCGGTATCACGAACGGAGTTAATCCCGCTGAAAATCATTCGAATCTCCCTGTCCAGGTGGAAGTCGATGATTTCCTGGTATTTTTTGGATTTGGCGCCGTGATATCCACCAATTGATTGATGAAAATAGGATGTAGAAGCATCATTGAATGTGCTTACGGAAAGGTTCAAAACACGCTTATGTAAAGCACTGTCGGAAAGGATTTGCCTGTCGGCCTCGGTTTGCATTCCCAACCGCTGTATCATTTGGCCTTTGGGCTGAAATGAATCTTTATTAAGATAACGATAATCCACCGTCATCAGGTCAATCACGGTAATACTGATCAGCCCGCCCATCAGCCACATGGAAGTAAGCTTGCCTTTCATCCAAACATAAATAAACAGAAATCCTAAGAAGGCAAAAAGCAAACTGCGTTTGGCATCAGACTTAACAATTTCGGCACGTGCTTTTTCCAACTCAGGCATTAACTGAGCAACAACGGTTTTCACCTGCTCTTCGGGATAGCCCGATTGCACAAACTCGCTGACCAACATCTTTTCTTCATCGGGCGCACTGAAATTTTGCCACAAACCAGGCACATATGCCACCGACAAAAGAAACATCATTACCAAAACTCCAAATCCTATGATAAATTTTTGAACGGGCAGATTTTTTCCCAAAAACCTGATGCTGATTTTTAAAAATCCTTCACGCAACATTTCCTGTATGCCCAGCACGGCAAGTAAGGGTAAAGTAAGTTGAGGGATAACTAAGATCATACTTACGGCACGAAACTTATTATACCCCGGAACATGATCGAGGAAGAAATTGGTAAGTGTTGGAAAATGTTTTCCCCAACTGAGCATAACGGCCAAAAGGGTAATGGCTGCCAGGGGATATTTTAGAGAATTTTTGGTCAGGAACAAAGCCAGTAAAGAAAGTAATACTACCCATACACCCAGGTAAACCGGCCCGCTGGTGAAGGGTTGCGGACCAAAATAGGCAGTCATCATGCCCACTTGTTCCCTGAATTCCGGATTTACCTTTTTGACTGCATCGGAAAAAGTTTTGCTAATGGGCTTACTGGCACCTCCCTTGAAATCGGGAATTAAAAAAGTAAATGTTTCGTCAATTCCGTAGGACCATTGGGTGGCATAGTTTTTATCAAGTCCGGCAGTTTTATTTTTGTCTTTTTCGCCTTCGGGTGTAATGGTCAGTTCCGACTTTCCGCGAGTGCTCCATTGGCCATATTCATAAGTACACCACAGGTTACCGGCATTCGGAAGGATTCCTAAAACAGTGGCCAATACTGCCAGGGCAGTGGCGATTAGAAAAGATTTTATTTTTTTTTCCTTAATACTTTGAACTAAATAGAATACTCCGATGGTAACCAGGATCATATAGCCGTAATATGTAATTTGTACGTGATTGGCATGCAGTTCCAAAGCAGTAAAAAATGAAAACAATACAAAACCTGGAACATACTTGCCTCGAAAAAGCAAAATGAAACCTCCGATCATGGCCGGTAAATAACCCAATGCATTGGCTTTTGAATTATGGCCTGCTTCTATTATGATGATAAAATAACTTCCCAACCCATAAGCCAATGATGCCCATAGAGCCACGGGCAAGGAGATTTCCAGACACAACATCAGGATGAAAAATCCAAGGAAATATAAAAAAACATATCCCGAAGGATGAGGCAGGAAAGCCTTAAATAAATAAAGGTCGAACCAGGAAAGTAAATTCCCTTTGTGAATGGTGGAAATTTGATATGCCGGCATGCCGGAAAACATGGCATTGGTCCATAATGGTTCTTTACCGTATTTTTCACGAAAGTCCATGATTTCCTTGCTCATGCCGCGGTGACGCTCCACATCGCCCTGATATAACTCTTTATTGTCCAAAAGCGGACGGAACATAAATAAAGTAATCCCGATGAACAATCCGAAGGCAATAAGCAATATTTTTTTATTTTCTTTTATAAATGATTTCATGGTTAAGACTTTTTGTACCCAAAAACCTTTTTGAGAATATCGGTAACACGGGCTTCCGGATTTTTCCTGATGGTCGTTTCTTCTTTGGCTATGAGTTTCATCAGTCCATTGATGGCCTGGGAGGCAGTATAATCTTCCAAATCAGGATTAACTTTCTTTACCCCTGGAATTTTGTTATAAATATTGGCTAATGGACTCCAATATGAAGTGAGTTTCACATCTTCAATGGCCTTCTTAACCACGGGAAGGAATTCGTTTTTTAATGGCTGGTAGGTGGTTTTGCGGAAATAATGTGTGGCAGTTGTATCGTTCCCTCTCAGAATATCCCAGCCGTCTCGGATAGACATAGAGGTGATGGCATTAATAAAAATTGGTGCTGCCTTTTTGGAAGCTTCTTCTGCAGCCCTGTTTAATGTGAGTTCAAATTCATTTACTTGCTTAGAAAAGCCCAGTTCCAATAATTTGGATTTCATTTCCTTCGCTTCATCCGGCCATGGAATGAATATTTCAGGATTTTTAAAAAAACCGTCGGTGGCCGAGGCTAGGGATGTTGCTTTTTGAGTTCCAACCTGTAAAGCCTCTTTTAACCCCTGAATGACTTCGCTTTGTGTTAAGGTATCTTTTGAAGAAGCGGGAACTCCGGCAGTCAATATTTTACTAAGATGTTCGGAATGATGACAAGAAAAAATATTAAGGCAAATTATAGGGATAATTAATGAAAGAACTTTACCCAAAAATTTTTTCATTGTTTTTCTGTTTCAGGTCAAAAATAACGATTAGGCAAACAAAAGCCCAAAAAGGAAGGGATAATTTGTCGGTATCCAGAAAATTGTTGATAAATCCATGTATAAAATAAGAAAATAAGCCAAGAAAAATCCCGGCAAAAAAGACTTTATCGTCCGGATTTTTTTCATTATAAAAAATTTTGTAGCCATAGTAAGTGATCATGAACAGCATTACCAGCATAAATATTAATCCTAAGATACCTTGCTCCACCAAAGGGCCTAAATATTCAGAATGAGCATTACCATTAGTACCGAAATTGGTACTGATAATCGTTTTTTCTTTACTGAGCTGATAGGATGCGTAATTGAACATATAGGTGCCAGGCCCCCAACCCAAAAAGGGCTTGTCGGCCCACATCCTGACGGCACACGACCAGCGGTTCAAACGTTCAAGGTTTGAGGCATCGGAACTGATATTGGAAATGGATTTTACGTTGTTCCAAAGGCCTTCCTCGGCATCGGTGGTATTTTTACCCGCCAGGTAAAGCAATTCTTCCTGAAATGCAAAAACAACAATCAACACGCTAATAAATCCAAAAAGTAAGGGAAAAAACCTAATTCTGAGGAGCCATGTAATAAAAACCAGAAATGCAACCGCCAAACTCAACCACGCTGCCCTGGCGTAAGACAACACCAAAGCAAACAACATGAACACAAAAACAAAAACAAAAATCAAACGAACAAACGGGTTAAATTTCCTGAAAAAAATCATGGCAAAAGCAAAAGGAAGAAAAATACCGAGTGCGGCACCATAGGCAGTATGATCATTATAAAAAGGAGACATGACCCAATCTGCTGATTTGTGATCAAATCCATATGTGGCATGATGATATATGGTGTATATACAGACAACCAACAACGAAAGCAAATATGAAATAATAAAAGGCAAAATCATGCCCCTGTTTTTAAATAAATAAAAAACAATAAAATAACAAGATACTACAAACCAAAGACGTGCAATGAAAAATTTCACCGAAACGATGAAATCCACACTCGTCAGGGCTGTAATAAAAATCCATATCGTTTGAAGAATAATAAGTATGGTCATAGGGTGCCTTGAAAAATTTTTTTCAATATCAGACTTTCCAATAAAAGAGTGTATTAAATACATAAGGGTAAAGGCAGCCATGATGGGTTCCGACGGCAGGCTCAGGTTTGCTCCCTCGGTCAGATTCAGGTCTTTAAGGCTTATTGAAAGCGGAGTGATAAAAGAAAGAAAAAGCATCAAATATTCCCAGTGATAAATAAATACATAAGCCCCAATCAATAAAAAAGGCAATAACTGATAAGCATAAAAATAATCGCGTTTAAATAAAAGTACATAAACATTCGAAATCAAATACAAGAATCCTATAAAATATATGTTTTTATTTTTATAATTATCCCACAATTTCTTTAACACTTTTAAAATTGATTTTGTCTAAATAGCAATAATCCAATATATAATACGGATAATGACATTCCCCCCAGGATACCCCATAATATCCGAATGGGATAAACTTTTTTATCATTCAGAGAGGGGCTCGATACTATGATCAGGAAATCTACTTCACCATAGAAATCTCCATAATTTCTGACTTGTTCTTCCGACATTTTTCTCATCCCCTTAGCATAGGATTTGATTACTTGCTTTAAAACATAAGCATGGCTTTTATTTTTTAGACTGTCGGCCCCCTGATAAAGTGAGTCAAGCTTACTAGTAACCAAAGCCATGCCTATATTAAAATTACTAATATAATTTTTGAGAATACTTTTTTTAATTCTTCTAATATACAAATTTGTTTCTTCAATGATACTCCGGTTCAATTCCCTGGCAAAAAAAGGATCTTTGTCCTTAACCGTTATTTCAATAGACTCATACATGGTAGGGCTGATTTTAATATGCTGGTTATAGTAATACTTGATAAGTGATCTCCAGTTTTTATCATTTAATGAGTCTACTCCATATCGTTCGAACAATTGGTGCTTTCGTATAATGGTTTGCATTACGTCCTCACTAAGAAAATACTGAAGCAACTGTTCCGTATTCGATTCTTCTGAATTTGCAGATAAGTTTATGGGATAAACGGATGAAACTGACTTATACAATGGCGTTACCAAAAAACTTACGCCAAACATCACCATAAATCCTGCTAAAAAGACAATGATGATTTGCTTTGCATTTTTTTTCAACAACTGATAAAAAAAAACATTATTCATAAGCTTTTTGATTTTTATTTTTCAACATGAAATAAAATAATAATATCCCAAGTGAACCCATCATTCCTGCCAATGCCAGCAAAAAGCGCTTTGGCCTGTCGGGAAATTCGTCGCGTATGCTTTTTTGCAGCACAAAAACAGCAGGTAAAATTCTCCGGGCATTCACTTTAGCTTCATCGTATTTCGATTTTATAACGGGAAATTTAAACCTGTATTTTCTCAGGTTTTCGCTTAAATGCAAATACAATCCACCGTATTGTTCAAGTTTTTGCATTTCAGCTTTAATCCTTTCCATGGCAGCCCTGTCATTTTTTTCCAGGGATTTGGCATAGCTTTTCGCATAGGCCTCGGCCTGTGCTTTATATTCCAAAATTCCGAGTTTTCTGAGTTTCTGCAAAGTATCTTCAATTAAATTCATTTCCTTAATAGTATTTTCATACTCTTCTCTTACAATATTCAGAGCATGCTCGGCAACGGGCTTAATCATTCGGAATCGCAATGTATCGGTATACATAGCAATGGCATGGCTTAGTTCTGCTGCCCCCGCAGAAGTGTAATCCCAAACTTCTATTTTTATTACATTATATACTGTTTTTTTGATTTGTACCTGATTTTTCCATTTATTTTTCATGTAAAAAAGTGATTTTTCAGTATCTTTTTTTATTTTCCATCTGTCCCAAAGATTAAAGCGGTTGAAAATTTCCATTTTCATGGCATCGGAATTCATGATTTCCAAAATTTTCTCGGCATCATCTTCATCGCCCAATAACATGTAATCTTCTTGATTTCCTACATTCTGCTCGATAAGCAATTTGGATACGGAAAACTGCCTGATGGGAAATACCAAGGTAACGGATTTGTATTGAGGCGACATCAAATATGTAGATATGTATATCAGAATAAAACTAAAAAGAGCCGTTGCTAAAAACAAGTTTTTGTTTTTTAAAAACACATTTCGGATTATTATAGTTAAAGAATTTTGATCCTGCATACGTTAATTAAAATTAAATGACATAAGCTTTTTGACTTTTTTAGGATGAATCAGGCGGGTAGCAAAAGCCAAAACGCCGCTAAAACACAAGAAAAGCGTAAAATTTAATATCCAGGGCTCAAAAAGATTTTTAGTTATCAAAACACAAATCAGGGAACCGGTCATAAAACCCATAAACGACAGAATCAACGATTTATTGACCGGAAAATTAAAAATTTTAAAACTCATCCAAATCTGAAATGCAGCAGTGGAAAACTGCGTAACTAAACTTGATATGGCTGCCCCCATGGCTTCAAACCGAGGAATTAATATTAAATTCAGGATAAAATTCAACACAATACCCCCGAAAGCCATTAAGTTTAAATAATACAAGTTGCCATTGGCTGTAAGTAGAGTACCAAATATATATGTTGCCGAAATTGCCGTAAAGCATAGCATTAATACGGCTAGAATTCTATATCCCTCGGTTTGACCTTTATAGAGCAATGCACTAAATTCTTCAGCATAAAAATAGGTGGACAATGACACGATCATGGCAGGAGTGATAAGCAATAATACAGAGGTTTTTACAATTTGCGAAACATTCTGTTGTTCTTTAATCATTTTGCTGAAAATAGGGAGTAATTGAACAGAAAACAAGTAGGCAATCATGTTTGCTGCATCCAAAAGACGAAAAGCTTTGGCATACAATCCGCTTTGAATTTTACCTTCTATCCCGGGCAATAGTTTTTCAATCATCACACTATCAAGACGATTATAAAAAGTCATTAACAGTACCAGAATGGCAAAAGGAAAACTTTTTTTGATAATTAACAAATTAAAATGCATGTCCCAATCCAGTTTTAATTTTCCGCTGTGTTTTAAAACAAAATAAAGTGCTGTAATCGTCGTTATGCCATATCCCAAAGTTTGAGCATAAACAAAATTCATGATATTTACTTCCATAGGCAAAATTTTCAGAAATAAAATCAGCATGACCAATATCATAATCAGGCGATCTAACACTGAAATGATGCTGTCGATTTTGAACAAATGCAATGCCAAAAGATTAGAACGCAGGTATAAAATAAAACTCAATAAAAAACTGTTGAAGCAAAGAATAACAAGCAATTTTAAGTAACGTATATCGTATTTCATAAAAAAGGCAGCCAAAAACATAGTGACGGCAAAATAAAATACCCCCAGCACCAACTTCAGCGTAAACATTTTATTGAAGTGTTTTTCCAGGAGATGGGAATGCCTGGATATGTTACGGTTATTGAAATTGGTAAGCCCAAAGTCCAGCAATATATTCAGCAGCAATGAAAAATTAAAAAGCACAAAATATTCCCCGTACAAAGCATTTCCCACTTCTAACTGAACTTTGGGTTCTATCCCCAAAATCCAAAAGGGCTTAATCAGAAGATTAAGCAAAACCAAAACAACAATGTCAATTACAAATTTTTTCTTTTGAACCAAGCGAGGGCAAAAATAAATAAATTAAATTTACTGGTTTAATGGAATATGCCCATACCATAGCCGTCAATGCCCGATTGCTCCTGAAAGGCAAGCTGGAAGGCATGGGAAGATTTTCGGACGAAATACTCAAAAGGATTACGGCTTCCATGCCCGATTGCCATTTTATCTTCTTTTTCGACAGACCATATGACGACTCATTCATTTACGGCCCAAACATAACGCCTATAGTTTGCTCCCCCCCTACCCGGCATGTTTTTTTATATTACTGGTGGCTGCAACATTCCATCAGGCCCATATTGAATAAACTTAAACCCGATTTATTCTTCTCTCCGGACGGCCTTTGCATTCTTGGGTCAGACATTCCGCAAATTCCCGTTATCCATGATTTGAACTTCGAGCACCACCCGGAATTTCACCGATTCTGGGCAAGAAAATATTATCGTTATTTCTTCCCGAAATTTGCCAAAATTGCTCAACATATTTTTACCGTATCGGAATTCAGTAAAAATGATATTATCCAAACCTACCATGTTGACGGAAACAAAATTTCGGTAGTTTATAACGGTATCAGCCAAAACTTCTACCCCATTACGGAAGATGAAAAAATAAGCACACGGAAAAAATATACCGGCGGAAGGCCTTATTTTGTGTATGTAGGATCGCTGCACCCCCGCAAAAACATCATCGGGCTTCTGCGGTCATTTTCGGAATTTAAAAAAATGAAAAATTCCAATTTAGCCCTGGTGCTTGCCGGGCCTATGTATTGGGGATTGAAAGAAATTTACCATACATTGAAATCATTAAGCATTGAAAACGATGTGATTTTCACACACCGCCTGCCTGATATCGAATTAAACAAAGTTGTAGGTTCGGCGGCCGCTATGGTATATATACCTTTTTTTGAAGGTTTCGGTATACCTGTGATTGAAGCATTTGCGTCAGAAGTGCCCGTGATTTGTTCCAATGTTACAAGTTTGCCTGAAGTTGCAGGACAAGCTGCATTTCTTGTAAATCCGCATAAGCCCGATGAAGTGGCCATGGCCATGAAATACCTTTTGGAGAACGAACACGAAACCCAAGAAAAAATTCATCTCGGCAGAGAACAACTAAAAAAATTTTCTTGGGACGAAAGCGCAAAAGTAGCAGTCAGAATTTTAAGTAATTACATCAAAAAGAACTAGGGCATGAAGTTAAAAAGCATTTATCATTTTGAGAATGACGGTATTCATTTTGAACGTTATTGTTTTTATTTCAGTTCAATAAATAAAAACAAAAAACTTCCTGTTCACAGAATCAATGCTGTGAATTTTCAAACCATTCCCTATTCTTTAATCATTGATTTCAGGGAAGTAATTTTTTTGAATCATGGTGATGTGTCAATCAGAAACTATGCTTTAAAAAATAATATACCCGCCTCCAATCATCCAGATTTGTGGGCTATTCTCAATGAAGAATTTTTGGATACCGAACAATCAGCAGATGCTGTGAATGAGAGAATAAAATTTCTTTCAAAATTTGGTATTGATAAAAACAAAATAGACAAAATCAGGAGGAAAAACAAATGGTTATTTTCAGGAACATACGAATGGCAATATCTCGGACATTGGGATTTACTTGCCTATCAGCAAAATCGTAACCCCTTTTACCGTTTATTCGGGAAAAAATTTTATTGGGAAAGCATGAAGATAGCGCTTTCGGGATATAAATTCGATAAAAACTAAACCCTTCCCAATTTATAGAGCAGTTTTTGATGGCTCCAAAAAGCTGCCTAAAAGGTTTCTTTTTCTAAGTAAGGCAACCCAAACTCATGGGCTGTTTGCTTTACGATTTTGGAAAGTTTGGAATAATGAATATGAGATATGGTCGGGAACAAATGATGCTCTACCTGATGGTTTAATCCTCCCGTAAGCCAGGTGAGTAATCTGTTTTTTGTACCGAAATTCATGGTGGTGTGCAATTGGTGAGTAGCCCAATCATTATCCATATTTTGACCGTCGGATGAAACAGGAAAACCGGTTTCGGTTACCACATGAGCCATTTGAAATACGACAGATAGTATAAACCCTGCGGTGAAATGTAATGTTAAAAAGCCCACTATCCATTGCCAAAATTTTAAATCAGAAATCAGGAAATAGGGCAATAACATATAAGAAAAATAAAACATTTTAGTAATTACGATCACTCCCAGTTCTTTTTTCAAATTCGTATTGGATGCTTTTAAATGTCCAATGTTATTGTAGCGAAAAATTTGAATAAAGTCCTTAATCAAAATCCAATTCAGTGTCAGCAAGCCATAAAAAAACCAGGCATAAATAAACTGAAAACGATGGATAAACCTGCGGACGGAATGGGGCTCGAAGCGAAGGAAAAAAGGCACGTCAATATCTTCATCGTGCCTGTGAATGTTTGTAAAAGTATGATGGATTACGTTATATTGAATTTTCCAGTTTAAGTAATGCCCACCTCCCAAATTCAAAGTAAAGCTCAGCAACTTATTCACCCGGGATTTTTTGCTGAACGAACTGTGAGCGGCATCATGCATCACTCCCATCCCAATCCCTGCCATGGAAAGGCCCATAAAAAATGACATGAGCCACATCATGAGTTTACTATCAAAAACACTAAATAATATCATGAAATAGGAAGTGGCATAAACGGCTAACATAAATAATGCCTTAAAATATAGGCGATAATCTCCGGTCTTGCTCAGTGAATTTTCTTGAAAATACGCATCAACTCTTTTCTTCAATTCCAAATAGAATCTTCGGTTGGAATTGTTAAAGCGAATAACATTTTGTTGCAACATGAAGGCCCTATGATACAATTTATATTTTGCCTGTTTATATTAAATTTTTATTGAATCTAATATCCAACTTGATGTATCAAAAACCAAAAATTGATCTTTCATGTACCCATTTTTTAATATAAACTTCAGGGCTTCCAATGATAGCATCATTCCCGCCATACCCGGCACAGGGCCAAAAACTCCGTTTTCCGAGCATGCAGGAACTTCGCCTGGTAACGGAGGTTCGGGGAATATATGGCGAAGGTTTTTTTCTGAAGGCAAATCAAACAAAAACATCTGGATCTGATATCCTAAAATACTGGCCGAAAGTAAAGGTTTATTCAGGCGCACACATACATCATTAACGGCATAACGAGTTTTGAAATTGTCGGTTCCGTCAATCACTAAATCATATTGTTGCACTAAATCAGGCAAATTATTTTCATCGGCTTTTAAAGAATAAAAATTTACTTTCTGAAAATCATACGGCTTTATTTTTTCTCTTAATACTTCCGTTTTTTTTCTTCCTTCATCATTTGGATCGTACCAAAATTGCCGATGAATATTCGTTATATCTACATCATCAAAATCAACCACACCAATGGTGCCCACACCTGCCCTTTGCAGATAGGTTAATACCGGACAACCGATTCCGCCTGCACCAACAATTAATATTTTGGATTGGATAATTTTATTCTGCCCCTCCACCCCCACATCGTCAAGAATGATTTGTCTTAAAAACAAACGGAAATGATCTTTTTCCATATCAGTAAATTTCGGAGGCAAACCAGTTTTTCATCATAGGATCCAACCCTTTTTTTCGTATGCTTTCCTTGATTTCTTCCAAAGTACGGTGATCATCCGTATGAAATTGTTCCAAGGCATCGCCTTGCGTATATCCGCCCGGATGGGTTTTAGATTCCGCACTCATATGTGTAACACCATATGAAAGTATTTGATCTCTGATATGAGGCGATTCACGTGTGGATAACGTAATTTCCAAATCCGGAAAGCAAATGCGGTAGGCCGCCATCAATTGAGCCAGTTCTTTATGTGAAAATACGGACGGGTGAATATCTACTCCCTCTGCAGGGCGGATGCGCGGAAATGAAACAGAAAATCTGGTTTGCCAGTATTTTTTCTGAAGGAAATCAAGATGCATGGCACATAGCAGTGAATCTAACCTCCAGTCATCCAAGCCAATCAATACCCCCAACCCGCAATGATGCATCCCGGCATTACAAACCCTTTCAGGGCATTCCAGCCGGAATTCAAAATTTGATTTTTTTCCTTTCGGATGCACTTTTGCATAAGTGGAACGGATATAGGTTTCCTGATATACTAAAATTGAATACACTCCTCTTTGATGAAGTAACCGATAGTCGGTTTCCTCAAGGGGCTGTACTTCCATGGCTACAGACGAAAATAAAGGAATAAAAACATCAAGGGCATTCATAAAATACTCCATACCGACGGATTTTTGGGCTTCACCGGTTACCAATAAAACATGCTCAAACCCTTTTTTCTTTAAAAACTCTGCTTCCTTTGCAAGTTCGGCCTTAGTGAGCGTCTTTCGCGGAATTTTATTTGTAAAACTAAAACCGCAGTAGGTGCAAATGTTTTGGCACTCATTGCTCAAATAAATGGGGGCAAATAATTGAATAACATTCCCGAACCTTTTTCTTGTTACGGAAGCCGACTCATTTAATAATAGAGGAAGGAATTTAGATGCCCCGGGGCTGATGAGGGCAATAAAGTTTTTTAAGGAAAATTTTTTTTGATTTAATGCTGTGTGTATATCATGAACTGAAACATCGTTCAGGGTTTGATAATATGCGTCGAAATCAAATTTTGAGAGTATGTCTGAAAAAGAAGTATGCTTCATAATTCATCAAGCCATTCCATAGGGCTGCTTGCAGAGGCCGTAAGCGACTGGGAACCAAGGCCGGAAAGGCGGGCCATTCGCCCCGCTTCCATAGCTTTTTTGAATGCTGCAGCCATTTCCACCGGATTGGAAGCCACGGCAATGGCTGTATTAACCAACACGGCATCCGCCCCGATTTCCATGGCTTTGGCGGCATCGGATGGTGCCCCTATCCCTGCATCCACCACCACCGGAACAGAACTTTGTTCAATAATGATCTGTAAAAATTCCAGGGTTTTTAATCCCAAATTCGAACCTATCGGGCTGCCCAAAGGCATCACGGCTGCTGTACCCACTTCCTCCAGGCGCTTGCACAAAACAGGGTCGGCATGCACGTAGGGCAATACGACAAAACCTTTTTTAACCAAAACTTCAGCTGCTTTCAGGGTTTCAACCGGATCTGGCATCAGATAACGGGGATCGGGATGAATTTCGAGTTTTATCCAATTAGATCCGGTGGCTTCTCTGGCTAATTCCGACAAAAAAACCGCTTCTTCTGCATTCCTTGCACCCGAGGTGTTGGGAAGCAAAACCAAATCGTCTGATCGTGGGATGAAGTTTAAAATATCTTCGTTTTTATTGTTCCTATCCACCCTCCGAAAAGCCACCGTTACCATTTGCGTTCCCGATGCTTCAATGGCTTCCTTCATCACTTGCCCGGAACTGAATTTTCCGGTTCCCAAAAACAGTCGTGAACGGAATTCCTTACCGGCTATAACTAATACATCAGGCATAAAGTAACGTATTGTATTGTTCAATTTTCTTTTTTATTTCATTCAATCCTCCTTCCGTGAGGTCGGTAGAGACAGCCACCCCATAGCATCCGGCATCCATCAAACTTTCCACATCCTCTGTTTTTATTCCCCCAATGGCATAAACAGGTACAGGGCTTTTTAAATTTCGGAGTATTATTTTTATTCCGTTTATTCCTAAAGGCTCTGCAAGTTTTTTTTTGGTTGGCGTATATCGTAATGGCCCAAAGCCAATGTAATCCACAGGTTCCTGCATACACCTTATTAAATCATCCTTGTTATTTGCCGTTGCCCCGATGATAAGATTTTTGTTTCCGGATTTTTTCCTGATAAGCGAAGGCAAGGTATCCTCTTTTCCGACATGCACTCCGTCGGCATTTAGTCTGATGGCAACATCGTCATAATCATTAATAATACAAATCGCATCATATTCCCTGCAAACACGGATCATTTTTTCATACCATGACAAGGAAACTGTTGCATGCAATTCTTTCAGGCGTATCTGTATCATTTTTACCCCACCCTCCAAGGCATTCATGATATTAAATTCATGATCTGAAATCGAATTACCTTGCGATATGTAATACAGCTTAGGCAACATGATAAGATAGTTTTCCGGAGTTCGAGTTCAAAATTTTTTCCATGTAAACTTTCGCATGCTGAACAGCCTGTATAAGTTCATCTCCAAGTGCCAAACGGGAAACGATGGCTGATGATAGGACACATCCTGTTCCGCGTTTGTCGAAGGAGGAGATTACTTTCGGATTGAATGAAAAAGCCAGGCGGCCAGCAGCATAAAGTTTATCGCATCCTTTTTCCTGCTGATGATGCCCTCCTTTTACAAGGATATTCACCTCATTTGAAAGTTCGGATACTTCAATCCGTACAATTTTTTTAAATTCTTCCCACTCGGGAAGGTTAGGCATAAACAAATAAATTTTTTTTAGTGATCGGATATATTCTTCTTTCTCAATTCGGGGAAGATTAAAGCCCGTAGAAGTGAACATAACAGGATCCCAAACAATTTTCGGATCATCAATATGGTGGTGTATTTCATCTGCCAAAGTTTCAATATAAGCATGCGGGCACATCCCGATTTTAAAAAAACGGGGGCGATAGGTTCTAAGTAATGGCCTGAGTTGTTCTAAAATCGTTTGAAGATCAAGTTCTTTAAATAAAAAGAATTCATTCTCCGTCTGTGCGGTAATGGCCGTTATCACCCCCATGCCCAACACTTTATGTTGTTCAAAGGTTTTTATGTCGGCAGCAAGGCCTGCTCCGCCGCAGGGATCCCATGCGGCTATGGATAACACCGTCGGCCTTTCATAAGAATGGTGGCCTAAGGGCAATTTTGGATCTTGTATCAGGCCTCCTGCTTGCACTTTTTTACTATATTAAACATTTTAACAAAAGCTGCCAACGGATCTGAACTTTCCCACACAGCACCACACACAGCCACATCATCAAACCCAAGTTTCAATGTCTTTTGCAGATTATGCACATCCACTCCGCCCAGTGCAACTTTTTTAATGTTACCTGGAATTTTGAAGGCAAAAGGATCAATCCCTGCCGAATGATATCCTTTTTTTGAAATACTGTCCCAAACAGGGCTGATAAATACATACGAGGTTTTATCGGGCAATGAAACTCTTTCATCTCTGGCATGTAGGGAAAACGAAATTCTTTTGTTGTTATATGTTATCGGGTTGTAATCATTTCTGTTCTTTGTTGAAAAGTGCAACCCGCCCAGGCCATATTCAGACGCAAGTTCATGAAAATAATGAATGGAAATTTTATGAAAATGTTCCGAATTCAACTTATCCAAAAAAATTCTGAGTTGTTTTTCAGCAGCCATGGGCTTACGCACATGAACATAAATATCATACTCTAAAAATCGGTTTAACAGATCGGTTTCACCATCGAAAAATATATCTTTGGTAATTAAAATCATCTTCCCTACAGGTAAATTTCTGCGCCTTTTTCCTTAAACTCCTCGGATTTTTGCTGCATCCCTTTTTCGGCGAAGTCCCTGATTTCCTGAGTGATATGCATCGAACAAAATTTGGGCCCGCACATCGAACAAAAATGCGCCACTTTTGCTCCCTCGGCCGGAAGTGTTTCGTCATGAAATTCACGGGCAGTTTCGGGGTCAAGGGAAAGGTTAAATTGGTCTTCCCAGCGGAATTCAAAACGTGCTTTGCTCAGGGCATTGTCGCGGATTTGAGCGCCCGGATGGCCTTTGGCAAGGTCGGCGGCATGTGCAGCAATTTTATAAGCAATCACACCGTCTTTCACGTCTTTTTTATTGGGCAATCCAAGGTGTTCCTTAGGCGTAACGTAACAAAGCATGGCCGTGCCATACCAACCGATGATGGCAGCCCCGATGGCAGAGGTGATATGGTCGTAACCCGGGGCAATGTCGGTTGTTAATGGGCCCAAGGTGTAAAATGGGGCTCCGTGGCACCATTCTAGTTGTTTGTCCATGTTATCCTTTATCAAGTGCATAGGAACATGACCCGGCCCTTCAATCATCACTTGTACATCATGCTTCCAGGCAATTTGGGTGAGTTCACCCAACGTTTTTAATTCTCCGTATTGTGCTTCATCATTCGCATCGGCAATCGAACCGGGGCGAAGGCCGTCACCCAACGAAAACGAAACATCATAGGCCTTCATGATTTCGCATATTTCTTCAAAGTGTGTATAAAGAAAATTTTCTTTGTGATGCGCCAGGCACCATTTAGCCATAATGGAGCCGCCTCTTGAAACTATCCCCGTTACGCGCTTTGCCGTCAGGGGGATATAACGCAACAAAACCCCGGCATGAATAGTAAAGTAGGATACGCCTTGCTCGGCTTGTTCAATGAGTGTATCGCGGAAAATTTCCCAGGTAAGTTCTTCGGGCTTACCCCCCACCTTTTCCAGCGCCTGATAAATGGGCACAGTGCCGATGGGAACGGGAGAATTGCGGATTATCCACTCACGGGTTTCGTGTATGTTTTTACCCGTGGACAAATCCATAATAGTATCGGCCCCCCAACGGCAAGCCCATACTGCTTTTTCCACTTCTTCTTCTATGGAAGAAGTGACGGCACTGTTTCCGATATTGGCATTGATTTTTACAAGGAAGTTACGTCCGATAATCATGGGCTCCAGTTCCGGATGATTAATGTTGGCCGGAATGATGGCACGCCCTGCAGCTACTTCACTTCTTACAAACTCCGGAGTGATTTCATCAGGAATTTTTGCCCCCCAGGGCATGCCCTTATGTTGTTGAAGCAATGCATCACCGGCATGTTCCCTGTAATATTCCAGCTTTTGATTTTCCCTGATGGCAATATATTCCATTTCAGGAGTAATAATGCCTTTTTTGGCATAATGCATTTGCGTAACATTCCTGCCGGGTTTGGCTTTTAAAGGCTTAGGAATATTCGGAAACCGGATATCTGACAGGTCAGGATCATGATTCCTTTTACGTGCATATTCCGATGAAAAATCGGGGAGTTCTTCCGTATCATTTCGTTCCTTTATCCATTGAAGGCGCATGGATCGCGAAAGGCCTTTGCGAACATCAGGTGTAAATTCAGCATCGGTATAGGGCCCACCGGTGTCATACACCACCAATGGTAAATTTTCTTCCATTTTTCCATTGGAATGTTTGGTGTGGGATAAATTAATTTTACGCATGCCCACTTTGACGGACGGAAACATTTTTCCCTGAACGTAAATTTTTTCCGAACCCGGCAAGGGGCCACACGTAATGGTTTGGGGTATTTTTTCACTTTTTTTCATATTAACCTCCTTGTGTTGCTTTTATGATCAGAATTTGATTTCCTTCTTTAATTTTAAAATTTTTCCATTCGCCTTGCGGCACGATTTTTTTGTCAACTGCAACAGCCACACCTCGAAAATTTCCGTTGAGTTCATGATGAACCACATCAAGAAGAGTGACATTGTCAGGCACATCTTTTATTTGATTGTTGACTTTTATTTCCATCCCTCTAATTTTAAGCAATTAAATAAAACTTCAGGGATGGCCTCTAAAAACGAGGACTGTGGTAACTTTTTCCCTTCGGCAGCATTACCTGCATCAGGTTCCAAGGGTATAATCTCAGCCCGTTCTAACGAGCACCCCTAAAGTTTTATTTAAAACAAAGTTAAACATAAAAATGTTTAAATTTGGTATATGAATAAATTTTTTTTAAGCTTTATACTAATATTAAATTTTATTGAATGTACCAAGCATAAAGCAAGGCCACTTCCACAGAAACTAGACACCTCCTACTGTGACACACCTTCTTATGCCAATCAAATTCAACCACTTTTAAATGCAAATTGTGTATCATGCCACGGTTCCGGAAATCCAAACGGTGATTTTACCAATTATGCCGGTACTATCCAAAAAATACAAGGTTCAAACCCTTTCAAAAACCGTGTTTTGGAAAACCCCAACAATCCAATGCCCCCTTCAGGCCAGCTCCCTGCCGATAAAAGAAAAATCATTGAATGCTGGCTTAAAGCAGGTGCCCCAAATAATTGAACCGTCATTTTTATTCAGTAAATGTTGCTCTTGAATTTAAACATGTGTTATTTAAAAAAATTAATATATTTTGATTTTTTAGTGAGAAAAAATTATACAGAATTCGTAATAACAACTTAAAAACCATAAGTTTTTTTCATCCATTCGGATAAGATTTTTTCTGAAGTGTTGTTGCTTTGGTTCAGATATTCCCAAATTCTTTTTCTGTCTTCCAACGGTTTGTTTTGGCTCAATTTTTTCTGTGCATGAATTTCCTTAATCTCCATTTCAAACACCGTAATTTCCTTCTTCATCACCTGTTTGTAATTATCCGGCAAATTATTCCATTGTTGAATAAATTTCCCTTCATGCCGCAAAATGGTTTTAACCAATACTTCTTCTTTTTCATTATCCTCTTTTAGAACTTTTCCCTTGCCATATACGTGAACCGATAAATAATTCCACGTAGGGACGTTCAATTGATGGGAATACAATTCAGGTGAAATATAAGCATGCGGGCCTTGGAATACGGCCATTAAGTTGCAACCGTCAATATAGCCGCTTTGTTCGTTGTGCGAAGCGATGTGGCCGTAAAGAAATTTTTTTTGATTAACCGTCTTCAACAAAAAAGGCAAATGGGTTCCCCATAACCTGCTGTCGTTTTGTGTAATCAAAAGCCCGAAATTAAATTCCGTGATGAAATCGAATATTTCTTTTTCGTCTTCCCAACGGAATGCATGTGGAATGTACATAACTCACATATTTCTCCTGTATTGCCCTCCCACTTCAAACAAGGCATTAGTTATTTGACCCAATGTGCAGTATTTCACACATTCCATCAATTGTTCAAACATGTTTTTGTTCTGAATAGCAGCTTTTTTGAGTTCAGCAAGCGCAATATCTGATTCCTTTTTCCATGTGTTCCAAATGTTGTTTCGGGTGGCAATTTGCTGTTCTTTCTCTTCTGTGGTACTTCTTATAACTTCGGCAGGAATGATGGTGGGACTTCCTTTGCTGGAAAGGAATGTATTAACCCCAATAATAGGATATTCACCGCTATGTTTCAAAGTTTCGTAATACAGGCTCTCTTCCTGAATTTTATTTCGTTGATACATGGTTTCCATAGCTCCCAACACACCTCCGCGTTCGGTAATACGGTCGAACTCTGAAAGCACGGCTTCCTCCACCAAATCGGTGAGTTCTTCAATGATGAAAGAACCTTGCAGCGGGTTTTCGTTTTTGGCAAGACCCAATTCTTTGTTGATGATTAACTGTATGGCCATAGCCCTTCGCACAGATTCTTCCGTGGGCGTGGTGATGGCCTCGTCGTATGCGTTCGTGTGAAGGGAATTACAATTGTCATATATGGCGTAAAGCGCCTGCAGGGTGGTGCGAATATCATTGAAATCAATTTCCTGTGCGTGGAGTGAGCGGCCGGAGGTTTGAATATGATATTTAAGCATTTGGGAACGTTCGTTAGCTCCGTATTTTAATTTCATAGCCTTCGATCAGATCCTTCGGGCAACGCGGCCAATCACGCTGTATTCAGGGTCTATGCCGTTACTGAAAAAGAATGATAGGTTAGGCGCAAAATCGTTGATGTTCATGCCCCTGCTTAAATAATACTCCACATAGGTAAATCCGTTACTGAGGGTTAAAGCCAACTGAGTAATGGGATTAGCACCAGCTTCGGCTATATGATAACCGCTTATAGACACTGAATAAAAATTCCTGACTTTGTTTTTAATAAAATACTCCTGTACATCGCCCATCATGCGCAGTGAAAACTCAGTACTGAAAATGCAGGTATTTTGTGCCTGGTCTTCCTTTAGAATGTCGGCCTGAACCGTTCCGCGAACCTTACTTAAGGCATCTTTTTTGATGTTCTCATAAACTTCCCTGTCTAAAACTTTATCTCCTGGAATGCCGAGTAGCAATAAGCCTAATCCGTTGTTTCCTTCCGGCAGATTAGGAGCATGATATACAGGCCGTTGGGTATTTCTTTCTTTGTAAAATGCATCAATTTTTCTGTTTACCTCATCGGTTAATCCGTTCTGTTTTATGTATAATTCACATTCCTGATCAATGGCCGTGTTCATAAAAAAGGCCGCCACGGTGGCTGCCGGACCATTAATAGTCATGGAAACAGATGTTTTAGGATCGGTAAGATGAAAACCGCTGTAAAGTTTTTTTGCATCATCAAGACAACAGACAGACACTCCACTGTTTCCGATTTTACCGTAAATATCCGGGCGATGGTCGGGATCGCGGCCGTAAAGCGTTACGCTATCAAATGCAGTGCTTAGC
>JAOAHO010000091.1:0-591 GCA_026415195.1 Bacteroidia bacterium
CCTACCAACTAGCTAATCGGCCGCACGCCCATCTCTTACCGCCTTCCGGCTTTAATCCTATTAGGATGCCCTAATAGAATATTATGGAGTATTAATTCCCGTTTCCGAGAGCTATCCTCCTGTAAGAGGTAGGTTGCGTACGTGTTACGCACCCGTCCGCCGGTCACCATAGTATTGCTACTATGGCACCCCTCGACTTGCATGTATTAGGCCTGCCGCTAGCGTTCATCCTGAGCCAGGATCAAACTCTTCATGGTATTAATATTTCTCTCTACCTCCCTCTCTACTGATGTATTTCAATGTGCCTTCTCTTTTCCCCTTTTTCAAATCGGGGGTGCAAATATACGCACAACTTTCCCTTTTCTCCAAATATTTTTTCTACTTTTTATCACTTTTTTTAATAAATAATTGATTGTCAAATAATTATTTTTTTATTTTCTTTGTTTTAATTATTTGTAGCCAGTTTTTCTGCCATTAAATACTTTATAAAAATGCACTATTGTCCATGATATTATATGATAGCAATGAAGTGTAGAGATAAAAAAGAGGAGAGAGTGTCTTTTCAAACCATCAAATTTTAAAGTTTAATTC
>JAOAHO010000091.1:601-1192 GCA_026415195.1 Bacteroidia bacterium
CAATGTTTTAATTTTATATCAATAGTTATTTTGGACAATAGTGATAAAAATTCTTATAATACTTTAATGTTATTGCGCCTCTCCTAAAATCTGCAAGTGAAATTTAATAAACCTTTGAAATTGCTTGAATTTATTGGACTTTCACTTATTTTTATGAATTGTAAATTTCACCCACTTAAGTGAAAAAATTTGCAGAAAATCCTCGATTGGTAAGTAAATACTAATAGTTTCATAAGTTCTAAAAAATTACTTGCGAATTTTAGGTATATAGTAATTTTTGATATTAATAGTACTGATTGTTTTTCAAAAAATTAAATTTCTAATCCTGCAATATTGATTAAAATTCACCCTATCAATTTGATGTTATAAAATAAAAAAGCCCCTTAAAAACTTAAGGGGCTTTTGTCATTCTAACATTAAATAGTATCTTTTCTTTACTCTTTAATAATGCTTACTCTACTAATTCCTTCCTCACTCATTACTTCAATAATATAAGTTCCTCTTGCAAAATTCATCATATTTACCATTATTTCTTTTTCTGAAGTATTTATTTCTTTTACTACTCTACCTGTAACATCCATTATCTTTACT
>JAOAHO010000092.1:0-298 GCA_026415195.1 Bacteroidia bacterium
AAACGAAAAAACAACGCAAAGCCGCTTCCGATTTCGGGAAAAAAATGCTGGCCGCCGGGTTCACGATGTTTCAGTTCAGTTTATACCTGAGGCATTGCCCCAGCCGTGAGAACGCGGAAGTACATATCAAAAGGGTAAAAATGAACCTGCCCGAGGAAGGGCTGGTGGGCATTCTGGTCATTACCGACAAGCAATTCGGAGAAATGATGATTTTTCACGGACAAAGGAAGAAAGAACCCCAAAACGTCCCCCAACAGTTGGAAATGTTTTAACTCCCCGGTGGTTGAGTAGAGCAAAG
>JAOAHO010000092.1:308-1173 GCA_026415195.1 Bacteroidia bacterium
GTTTTAAAACACTAGAGGCTGAGAAGGGCGAAAGCCCATATCGACTTCCCGGTGGTTGAGTAGAGCAAAGCTCGTATCGATCATCCCGGTGGTTGAGTAGAGCGAAGCTCGTATCGAAACCACCGGAAAACAAAATATATACTTCCCAGTGACTTAGTAGGACGAAGTCCGTATCGAAGCCACCGCCCCTAACAAACAGAAATAAAAAAACCGCCCTTTCCGGCGGCTTAAATACTGATAAACTCCTTTTTTTTGATCCTGAAAACACACTGAAAACCTTACCGGACAAGGGATTTAAGCCAAACTGTTGTTTATCAGTATGTCAAAGTTACGAATTGAAAGCAAATCACAACGAATGCTCTCCCGTCCACTCCATTACGCCGTTGTTTATCAGTATGTCAAAGTTACGAATTGAAAGCAAATCACAACAGAGGGATAGGCGGCAATAGCAGTATCATTGTTGTTTATCAGTATGTCAAAGTTACGAATTGAAAGCAAATCACAACATGTGTTCGCCGATGTAACCGGACAGAAAGGTTGTTTATCAGTATGTCAAAGTTACGAATTGAAAGCAAATCACAACGTTCAACGGACAGCGTTACTCTTTTTTTGCGTTGTTTATCAGTATGTCAAAGTTACGAATTGAAAGCAAATCACAACCGAATAATCGGCTGTCGTTACATCGCCGCTGTTGTTTATCAGTATGTCAAAGTTACGAATTGAAAGCAAATCACAACGGGGGTATAGGGCGTGTTTCTCAAACCTAGTTGTTTATCAGTATGTCAAAGTTACGAATTGAAAGCAAATCACAACAGAAGGATATAACAGTAACGTTAGCCGTTAGTTGTTTATCAGTATGTCAAAG
>JAOAHO010000093.1 GCA_026415195.1 Bacteroidia bacterium
GCATATACAGTAACAAAGCCATTGAGCGAATAGCAAAATTAAAAAAATTAGACCCGGAAAAAGCACTGTTTACTTTTGTTTGTTCAAATATTTCTGATATCTCTCATTATGTATTACCCATCCCCAACCACATTTTTAAAACCATCAAAAAATTGATTCCAGGACCATACACTTTTATATTAAACGCCAACAACCAGGTACCTAAAATATTAAAACAAAAAAGAAAAACAATCGGAGTAAGAATAGCTGACAATCTAATCACATTAGAAATAATCAAACAACTTGGACACCCACTAATATCATCCAGTTTAATTGATGAAACCAATGAAATAACAGAATACTACACCGACCCGGCTGACATTGAGAATGAATACAAAAATAAAGTAGATTTAATTATAGATGGAGGGTATGGAAATATTGTACCATCTACTATTTTAGATTGTACTAAAGAAGAAATAACCCTTATCAGAGAAGGTGCCGGTAAATGGAATGAATGAATTGAAGTCCCAAACTGATAAACTTATCAATCCTTTTTCACATATCATTCAAAATAAAAAAACACTATATTTGCACGGTAAATTTTTCTGCCTGCCCGGATGGTGGAATTGGTAGACACGTACGTTTGAGGGGCGTATGCCGAAAGGCGTGGGGGTTCAAGTCCCCCTCCGGGTACTAAAAAGTCATCCACTAAAAATCAGTAGAAATAGAAAAGTAGTTTCTGCGAGGCAAAACCTTCCAGTCATCAATTCCCCACGAAAAGTCCAATCGCATAAAGTAACCAAACAATTTTCCACGAACACCGAACCCAAACCCTCCTACAAGAGGATTTTTGTATTCATACACTGTAATAATAAATGAAGTAAAATTATATACCGATTTATTTACAGTATTTTCTTCACTTACAGGGTTCCATCCATACCACGCCGCACCAATATCTGCAAAGATAATGCCCTGAAATGTTCTCCAAAATTCTGATTTAATGTCTTTGAACAAGTACCTTACAAAAGGAGAGCGGAGTTCGCTATTAAACACTGTAAAGTTATTACCATTTCTTATGTTTTGAGTAAATCCTCTCATATTGGTGGCTAATGTTTGAAACTGATATTCATCCGAATGAATAACATTGATATTGGTATTAAACCTTGGCGTGAGCCAGTTATCTACTC
>JAOAHO010000094.1:0-370 GCA_026415195.1 Bacteroidia bacterium
TTGTATATTATAATTGTTATTAAACAATTATAATATACAAAGGGTTTGGAGATGGGGAAAAGAAAAATTTTTGAAAGAATATAAAACCGAATTACTCTTTATTAAAGAAAATGATGGGTATTATATTTATCAAAAAGAAAGATTTATAGGTGGGGCTCATGAAAAGAAGTTTAAAAATTATATAAATATTGATGGTGGTAAAGACAAATCTTATCTTGTTAATTTATTTCAAAATACTAAAGTGTTTGAAAACCCTAAACCTGTAGATTTAATAAAACATTTACTTCTAATTGGTTCAAAGCCCAACGACCTCATCCTCGACTTTTTCGCGGGCAGTGGCACCACTGGCGATGCCGTAATGCATTTGATT
>JAOAHO010000094.1:380-970 GCA_026415195.1 Bacteroidia bacterium
GCTTATGATTTCGTAAAAAACGAACACAAATGAAGCGCTACCAGTTTTGAAATTGCGAAAGAACGCCTGCTGCGTGCCGCCAAAAAAATTAAAGAAGAAACCATCCACAAAAAAATTGCCGAAAAAGAAAAACAAATAAAGGATTTAGAAAGCCAATTAGATTTAGAAAACAAAGAAGAACAAATCGCACAACTGAAAAAAGAAATTCAAACACTGCAAAACCAAGACCTGGGCTTCAAGATTTTTGAAACCATGCCCATCTGGGAAGATTACGATTTTGAAGCCGAAGAATTTGACAATTCACTAAACCTATTTGATGAAAGCAAACTCACCGAAGAAGACATCAAAGCCCTGCTCACTACCTGGAAAACCTACGACGGCATTGCCTTAACACAAGAACTTGAGTCGGTAGTTTTGAGTGCTGATTCTTTAGATGAGAATAAAACTCAAAACTCAACACTAAACACTAAAAACTATACCGCCTATTACGGTAATGGCAAACTATATTTGATGCACAAAGGATTTACCACAGATCATTTAAAAGCACTGTTGGAAAAAGTCGATACGGACAAACATTTTGACCCCAAAAC
>JAOAHO010000095.1 GCA_026415195.1 Bacteroidia bacterium
GGAGTATAGTATTCAATTGGGACCTTACACTGGGGAAGGTCTCTTGGTTTCTTTGTCGCAATCCTTGTTTTGTTGGAGTATAGTATTCAATTATCATCAGATAAAAAAGTAACCTTCTGGCGGAGTCGCAATCCTTGTTTTGTTGGAGTATAGTATTCAATCAATGCCGAAAATACCCCCAAAGAACAAGCAAATATGTCGCAATCCTTGTTTTGTTGGAGTATAGTATTCAATTGGGGAAGGTCTCTTGGTTTCTTTGATGATTGATTAGTCGCAATCCTTGTTTTGTTGGAGTATAGTATTCAATTAAAGGAAGGGAACTTTTTGAAGTTGGTAGAGGGTCGCAATCCTTGTTTTGTTGGAGTATAGTATTCAATAGATGCTGGCTTGATGAACTACTCATTTTCAGAGAGTCGCAATCCTTGTTTTGTTGGAGTATAGTATTCAATCATAATTGATGCCTACGGTCTACCCGAGCCAATGTCGCAATCCTTGTTTTGTTGGAGTATAGTATTCAATTACTTGAAATTGGTATGTGCAAAGACATACCATGGTCGCAATCCTTGTTTTGTTGGAGTATAGTATTCAATATCAGTTATGATGAATTTGTGTGGCCTAAGGTTTGTCGCAATCCTTGTTTTGTTGGAGTATAGTATTCAATCAGTTACCTCAAGCTCGTGGAGGCATCGTCCCTCGTCGCAATCCTTGTTTTGTTGGAGTATAGTATTCAATAAGGAAGGCAGTTACCTCAAGCTCGTGGAGGCCTCGTCGCAATCCTTGTTTTGTTGGAGTATAGTATTCAATTAAGGCCAAATTCCCCCATTGAAAAGGGGAAGAACGTCGCAATCCTTGTTTTGTTGGAGTATAGTATTCAATTTGAGGCAAACAATCTATTCGGTCCAAATACCTGTCTCTTATACACATCTGACGCTGCCGACGA
>JAOAHO010000096.1:0-262 GCA_026415195.1 Bacteroidia bacterium
GCTTTTGACAGAATTATACAAGCAGGTGGGTATATTTCTGTAAACACAGGTAGTGCACAAGATGCGAATGCTATATTGGTACCAAAAGAAAATGCGGATAAAGCTTTTTTAGCTGCAGCATGTATAGGGTGTGGTGCCTGTGTAGCGGCTTGTAAAAATGCCTCTGCCATGTTGGTTGTAGCAGCAAAAGGATCTCAATTGGCTTTATTGCCTCAAGGTCAAATAGAAAGAAAAAAACGCGTATTGAATATGGTAAAACAAA
>JAOAHO010000096.1:272-776 GCA_026415195.1 Bacteroidia bacterium
ACCGGTGCCTGTGAAGCAGAATGTCCAAAGGGGATTTCACTTGAAAACATTGCAAGAATGAACAGAGAATATATTTGTGCTGCTCTTACATCAGAAAGATAATTTTTATTTGTAAATTATCTTTTCGTTCATCATATTTGCACCCCGCAAAATACAATGGTCCCATAGCTCAGCCGGTTAGAGCACCTGACTCATAATCAGGGGGTCCTTGGTTCGATCCCAAGTGGGACCACAGTTTCAAATTTTTTTTAGTTAATATCCTGTTCAATATTATAGCTATACCAATTCGGGTTTACCTTCAAACATAATCACTGAATTCTTGTTAATAAATCAGTATTGCATATTTAATTGACAATAAACAAACAAGAATGCTTTTTCTAATCAATAATTATGCTTAGTGACTGCTTATCACATTAATGCTGCCTTTGAATACTGTATTATTATCTTTAAATTTGATTACATAATAATAAGCCCCGTCAGGAACTTTTGTGCCTTGGTAAGTTC
>JAOAHO010000097.1:0-320 GCA_026415195.1 Bacteroidia bacterium
ACGAACATCAGATTTACTTATTCCTTTGGACATACATACATCCAGAATAGCCCATTTATTGGGGTTGATAGATAATCATCAATCTAACCTTCACAATGTACTTTATCTGACAGAATTATTGAAAACACTGGACAAAAAAGACCCTGTAAAGTATGATTTTGCACTATTTGGAATGGGAGTATATGAGAAAAATAACAGAGCTTTAAACTTAGCAGATTTATTCGTATAATTGCCAACCCAAAAGGAGAGATGCCGGAGTGGTTGAACGGGCACGCCTGGAGAGCGTGTATATGCCGAAAGGTGTATCGGGGGTTCGAATC
>JAOAHO010000097.1:330-694 GCA_026415195.1 Bacteroidia bacterium
TCTCCGCTCCACAATAAGCAAATTGATTTTCTAATATTTTAGTTTTTCAAAGAAGCTTTTAATACAAATTGCATTGTGTGAATGAATTACTTCTGTTGTTTTTTCTTCAATTCAAAAACACATCTGACAGGATAGTGGTCGCTTAAATGCGATGTTTCTTCATTATTATCTGTTTCAAAGTCAATATTGCGAAAAGACGAATCGTGAAATATATAATCTATTCTAAAGTAAATTTTATCGTGATAAGTAATGCCTAAACCATTTCCTTTTTCAATAAATGCATCGGTGAATTTATTTCTAAAAAGACGCATTAAATATGAATGAGGAATATCATTAAAATCTCCAGTTATCAAGGTGGGTAAAG
>JAOAHO010000098.1 GCA_026415195.1 Bacteroidia bacterium
GTGGTTCCACCTTAAAAAAAGCCACGGAGTATCTGGGCAGGGTTTTAATCCCCTTTCAAATGGACGGTGGTTCCACCATCTTCATCGCGCTCATGGTGGTGGCTATCGTTTTAATCCCCTTTCAAATGGACGGTGGTTCCACCATATACAAGGCATTCGCTTTTTCATGCAAGTTTTAATCCCCTTTCAAATGGACGGTGGTTCCACCGAATAACCAGCTTTAGCGGTGGTGTTGTAGTTTTAATCCCCTTTCAAATGGACGGTGGTTCCACCTGTTTCTCTCCCAACTCGCGTTCCAGTTCAGTTTTAATCCCCTTTCAAATGGACGGTGGTTCCACCCGATTTTCTGAATTGATATTGCCAGTCGGGTTTTAATCCCCTTTCAAATGGACGGTGGTTCCACCGGAGCTGGCCGCCGGCAGCCCTCTTGAGCCGTTTTAATCCCCTTTCAAATGGACGGTGGTTCCACCATGGACGCATTGACTTTCTGCCAAAGATTTGTTTTAATCCCCTTTCAAATGGACGGTGGTTCCACCTTCAACACAGGCATCAATCCGGCAATATTGGTTTTAATCCCCTTTCAAATGGACGGTGGTTCCACCAATATATGGCTTAGGAGGTATTTTTGGTAGTTTTAATCCCCTTTCAAATGGACGGTGGTTCCACCCTGGGTGGAGG
>JAOAHO010000099.1 GCA_026415195.1 Bacteroidia bacterium
CCCGTAAGGCAGCCCAGGCCAATGTCGCAATCCTTGTTTTGTTGGAGTATAGTATTCAATGTTCAGTCCCACCCCCTTTTTTTGTTGCGTTTTTGTCGCAATCCTTGTTTTGTTGGAGTATAGTATTCAATAGCTCCTTTCGTAATCCATTAATTTTCAATTTTTTACATGTTTGCTTAACTATTGAATTAACAGCTTTTAACATTTTTAGAAAAAAAGAGTGTTAGGTTTATCAATTATGACTTTCAGGTCTATCTGCTTACCTATTAGTTTCATGCTTCTTAAAGAAGAAACTTCAACAGGGGAGATAATAATACTATCATTATTTTCGTAACATTCCTGAATTTGCTTTAAACTGTTGTAAATTTTCATAATGTTTTCCGTATTTTCTCTTATCAAATATACGGATTTTTGAATTCTTATCGCTCCTTTTCTTATCAAAAATTTTGCCACTTCGTTACGAACCTTGTTAGATTCGATGTCATACATAATAAAGCAAATCATTTCATAGGATTTAACGGGTTTGTCTTTAATGATTTGTAAAATTTTTTTTATTCTGTCATTCAGGGGTAATAAATCTACCCCGTCGGGCATGAGGATTCTTTTTCGGAGCCCTTTTTTGTTCAGAATCAGTTGAATTTCATCGGGCGTGAGTATGACG
>JAOAHO010000100.1 GCA_026415195.1 Bacteroidia bacterium
AGTATAGTATTCAATAATTGTCGTTATACCCAAATAAAACGGCAGTAAGGTCGCAATCCTTGTTTTGTTGGAGTATAGTATTCAATCCAAGCATCTTCTTACGAAGATGTTAAAGGTTTTTGTCGCAATCCTTGTTTTGTTGGAGTATAGTATTCAATAAAGAAAAGGAAATTGGCAGGGTTGAAATACCGTCGCAATCCTTGTTTTGTTGGAGTATAGTATTCAATCTTGATTATTCGCTTCTTTATCAAGGAGCGAAAGGTCGCAATCCTTGTTTTGTTGGAGTATAGTATTCAATCTCTATGAAAGGAGTGAGTTGGAAATCCAGGAAATGTCGCAATCCTTGTTTTGTTGGAGTATAGTATTCAATCCAACATATAATTCATTCAAGGGTGGGGTATAAAGGTCGCAATCCTTGTTTTGTTGGAGTATAGTATTCAATAAAAATGGAAAACAACTGCTTAGAGTGGGGTTTTTGTCGCAATCCTTGTTTTGTTGGAGTATAGTATTCAATTACTGGCTTTTGAAGGCCATCAATGCGGTAAGGTGTCGCAATCCTTGTTTTGTTGGAGTATAGTATTCAATATGGAAAAGGCAACACAAACAAAAAAAATCAGCACTGTCGCAATCCTTGTTT
>JAOAHO010000009.1:0-24770 GCA_026415195.1 Bacteroidia bacterium
AGATGTGTATAAGAGACAGGGCACGGGGGTTGGCTTCAATTACATACACCGTCCCGTCTTTAATGGCAAACTGAACGTTAATAAGCCCTTTCACCTTCATAGCCAGGGAAATGGTTCGGGTATGCTGTTCAATTTGCCTAATAATATCATCGCTTAAATCGAAAGGAGGGAGCACGGCATAGCTGTCGCCGCTGTGGATGCCGGCCGGCTCGATGTGTTCCATGATGCCGATGATATACACGTCTTCCCCGTCGCAAATGGCATCAGCTTCGGCTTCAATGGCACCTTCCAGGAAATGGTCGAGCAGGATTTTGTTTTCGGGCATCAGTTGCAGCAACTTCACCACGTGTTGTTCCAGTTCTTCTTCGTTAATGACGATTTTCATACTTTGTCCGCCCAACACATAACTGGGGCGAACCAGCAAGGGAAAGCCCAGTTCACGCGATAGTGCAATGGCATCATCGGAGTTATCCACGGTGCCGAATTTCGGATAAGGAATGCCGCAGTCCTTAAGCAGGTTAGAAAACCTTCCGCGATCTTCCGCAAGGTCGAGCGAATCGAATGAAGTCCCGACTATGGGAATGCCGTAGCGGTTGAGTTTCTCGGAAAGTTTCAGTGCCGTCTGGCCACCCAGTTGTACGATCACGCCCACGGGCTTTTCATGCAGGATAATGTCGTATATGTGCTCCCAAAAAACAGGTTCAAAATATAGTTTGTCGGCAACTGAAAAATCCGTGGATACAGTCTCGGGGTTACAATTGATCATGATGGTTTCATACCCGCATTCCTTGGCGGCAATCACGCCGTGCACGCAGCTGTAGTCGAATTCAATGCCCTGCCCGATGCGGTTGGGGCCGCTTCCAAGGATGATGATTTTTTTTCTTTCCGAGGAAATGCTTTCGTTTTCTTCTTCAAACGAAGAATAGTAATAAGGTGTTCTGGCTTCAAATTCTGCCGCACAGGTATCTACCAACTTATAGGTGCGTTTGATGCCCAGTTCGTTTCGCTTTTTGAACACTTCGCTTTCCAGGCACCGGAGCAAATGGGCAATCTGCCGGTCGGCATACCCTTTGCGCTTGGCTTCCAGCAACAGGTTTTTGGGCAGCGTGTCGAGGGTGTATTTGCTGATTTCGTTTTCCAGGGCGATGAGTTCCTCAATCTGGTGCAAAAACCACGGATCGATTTTGGTCAGTTTTTGTATGGTTTTCAGCGAAATGCCCAGCTTCATGGCATCGTAAATCATGAAAAGGCGGTTCCACGAAGGGCGTTCAAGCCCTTTGAGCAATTCCTGCTGATTGGTGTTTTCACGCCCGTCGGCGCCCAGCCCGTTACGACGTATTTCCAAACTCTGGCAGGCCTTTTGCAGGGCTTCCTGAAAGCACCGCCCGATGCCCATCACTTCACCCACCGATTTCATCTGAAAGCCCAGTTCGCGATTGGCGCCCGGGAACTTGTCGAAATTCCAGCGGGGAATTTTTACAATCACATAATCGAGGGTGGGTTCAAAATATGCAGAAGTGGATAGTGTTATTTGATTTAAGAGTTCATCCAGTGTAAAGCCGATGGCGAGTTTGGCGGCAATGCGGGCTATGGGATATCCGGTGGCTTTGCTGGCCAGCGCCGATGATCTGGAAACCCTTGGGTTGATTTCCACGGCGATGATGTCTTCATTTTCATCGGGGCTGACGGCAAACTGCACGTTGCAACCGCCAGCAAAATTTCCGATGCTGCGCATCATTTTAATGGCCATATCGCGCATTTTCTGATAGGTGCGGTCGCTCAGGGTCATGGCAGGGGCCACGGTGATGCTGTCGCCGGTGTGAACCCCCATGGGGTCGAAGTTTTCGATGGAGCAAATGATGGCCACATTGTCGTTCTTGTCGCGCAGCAATTCCAGTTCAAATTCCTTCCAGCCCAATACGGCTTTGTCGATCAGCACTTCGTGAATGGGGGAAGTTTGTAAGCCGCGGTTCAGCAGTTGGTCGAAATGTTCTTTTTCATAGACCACCGATCCCCCGCTGCCGCCCAGCGTAAACGAAGGCCTTATGACCAGCGGAAAACCGAATTCCTGAGCAATGGATTTTCCTTCCAGAAAAGATCGGGCAATTTTGGACGGCGCCATGGGCACCCCGATTTCTTCCATTTTGGCACGGAACAAATCGCGGTCTTCCGTAAGCTTAATGGCATTCACATCCACGCCTATAGTACGTATGCCATATTTTTTCCAAATTCCCATTTCCTCGCATTTCATGGCCAGGTTAAGGGCTGTTTGCCCGCCCATGGTAGGAAGCACGGCATCTATTTTTCGTTCTTCCAGAATTTTTACGATGGACTTCACTTCTAACGGAAGCAAATACACGTGGTCGGCCGTTACCGGATCGGTCATGATGGTGGCCGGGTTGGAATTAATCAGGGTTACTTCAATCCCTTCTTCCCTCAAACTTCGAGCGGCCTGAGATCCGGAATAATCGAATTCGCATGCCTGCCCGATGATGATGGGCCCTGAACCGATAATCAAAACCGATTTAATGGAAGTATCCTTGGGCATATAAAATCTTAAAATCTCACAAAGGTAAAGGGCGTAAAGAAATTTTGGTTTTAGTTTTTCAACAGTAAAAGGGGTTTTAGTAACAATGTTGTGCTTTGTTAGTGTTTGATGGAATAAAGATTCAAATCAAAGGATGCCGTTTTTTTTCAAGTTTTCCGTGCATAATTTCTGAAAAGCAAAATGGGGAAAATGTTTTTTGAACTTTTCATTGGAATACAGCATTACCGTTGAAGCTGATTTTACCATCTGCCGGGATATGAAAAGGGGCAGGCGAAATATTTTATGGAGTATTTCATTAAGGGTTGCAGTGAACATAAGAAGGGCATAGGGAGCGGGAAGCATCCATCCATTGGGCTTCAGGGCACGGAACAATTCTTTATAAGAATAGTTACCTTCAATGAGAATAAATCGTTCGTTTTTAATTTCCGACAGTGCAATTTCCGCAATGGCCTTGGCACAGTCGTAGGCAAAAATCATTCCGGTGGTACCCTTCGGATAAAACAAACTGAGCTTTTTCCCTTTCTCAATCAGGTTTCCGCTGCTTTGTCCCGCATAAAAACCGGAGATGATTAAACCCGGATTGGCCACTACCACTTCAAGCCCCTCTTCCGCTCCCCGCCATACTTCTGTTTCGGCAAAATACTTACTTACATGATAGGGCCCCGATTCAGCCGGAGGGCTTTTGAAATCGGATTCCGTGATGAATGACTTTTTTTCTTCCGGATTAAAAACGGCTATGGAACTGATATGGCAAAGCCGAACACCCTTTTTTTCCAGGCAGGCATTCACCACTCCGGCAGTGCCCCGTACATTAATTTCATGGAGTTTTTCTTTGTCATGGGGCATAAACGACACAAATCCTGCTCCGTGAATCACTATGGAGTTATCGGTAATCCAGTTACGTAACAATAAAATATCGTGCAGGCCTCCTTTTTGCCAGTGGATCTCGGAAAATTTATGGTCGACGCCGAAATGGCTCAAAACTTTTTTCAATTCTTCAAATGCCTTTTCGTTACGATACAACGCATGGATTTCCAAATCTCTGCATAGCAATTCAGCCAGAAGGTGCGAACCCAATAAACCGGTAGCGCCGGTAATAAATATTTTTTTTCTGTTCATTCCAGGAAGAAGTATGAAAAAAAACAGGAAAGTAATCCGGTCAGGTACCCCCATGTAATTTCCGCCAGGGAATGAGACGAGAGCCAAAGCCGGGCTGAACCCGTTATGCCGGCAAGGGGTAGGTATCCCAACAGCAAAGCATCAAAGTTTGGTAAGCCCTTAATCCATGAGAGAATCAAAAAACCTAATATTATTCCTGTTCCTGCTGTGTGTGCGCTGACGTTCATTCCGGGAAGCGATGCCGTCAGGAGGACAAGGCAAACAAAACCCGAAAACACGAGATTTTTAATTTCTATCCAAACTGAGATATCCCGAATCGTGAGCCAGAAAATAAAAAAAAACAAAGCAAAAACAGGGTAAAGAAAACTTCTGTTTTTTATTGAAAATAATGACTTAGCGGTTGGATAGTGGAATAATTTCATTCCTATCAGAAAACTGAGTGTCGGTGATAATATCAGAAAGAAAAATGAAAATAACAAGAACTTCCATTTGAAATTAATGGGAGTTAGAAAATAAAAATGCACCGACCATTTGGAATAAAATAAAAAGGCCAATAAAGCAAACCCCTGTACAAGGGGATGAAAGAGAACCGACCATATTCGACAAAACAAAACCATATTCATTAGGTTAATTTCGGAAGAATTTTTTTGATTTCATCCGAAGCGGATGCATCTTCATATAGTACTCTGTAAACGAGCATGGCCAATTCAGGTTTTATATCAAGGTCAGAACAGATTTTATGAACACATGCACTGGAATAATATCCTTCAGCCACCATGTTCATTTCCAGGCGTGCCCGGCTTACGGAATAACCCTTTCCAATCATCATGCCAAACATACGGTTCCGGCTGAATGGGGAATAGACGGTAACCAGCAGGTCGCCCACATAAGCCGAAGCATGAATGTCTCGTGATATCGGGTGAATCCTGTCGATGAAGCTTTTCATTTCCTGAATCGCGTAAGATACCAGCACGGCAATGAAATTATCGCCGTAACCAAGGCCCATGCACATACCGGCCGCAATGGCATAAACATTTTTCAGCACGGCTGCCAGTTCAGTGCCGAAAATGTCGTCGGATTCAACGGTGTTCAGGTAACGGCATCTCAGGCGGTTGGCCATGGCATTTCGGATGTTTTCGTTTTCGGATGCTACGGTCAGGTAGCTGAGCTTTTCCATGGCCACCTCTTCGGCATGGCAAGGCCCCGTCAGTACGCCGATTTGTGAATAAGGTACTCCATATACTTTATTCAGATAATCTCCGATGATGAGCAGGTGGCTTGGGATAATGCCTTTTACGGCCGAAAAAAACACCTTGTTTTCAAATAAAGCTTTTGGTACGGAGTCAAGAGGTTCATGCAGGAATGCTGCCGGTATGGCCAGAATGACGGTTTCGGACGATCGGAATAATGCTTCGGGTTCAGAGTGGAAAATAAATTTATCGGGGCTGAACATCAAAGATGGCAAATAGCGGGGATGATGTTTGTAATTGATGAAAAAATCAATATCTTCTTTTTTTCTGAAATACCAATGGATTTTTTCTTCTCCTTCCGATTTTTCGGCCAGTACTTTTGCCAATGCAAGTGACCAGCTCCCGCTACCGAAAATGCCGATATTGTTCATGCCGTTTCTTCAAAGGTTAATTGATTGGCCGTCTCGTGCCTTTCCGTCAGATGGAAATATATTTTAATCAGGGTTTTTACGTCTTCCTTACAATATGCATAAACATCCTCATAGGCCTTTTCTTCATGCACTTTTTTGCATACATCGGATCCTTTCATGTTTTTTTTGGGAGACGGAATGTTAAAAACATGAGCCAAAAGATCCAGGGAAGTAAAGTTCTTGTAGTCGCCGAATTTCCATAGTTGCATGGTATCGATAATGTTTACTTCCCATGGTTTTTTCCCTTGAAAATTCATCACATCGGGAATGATAATTTGATTGGCTAAAAACCTTCTGCACAGGAACGGAATATCAAATTCTTTTCCGTTGTGGGCACACAAGCTAATATGATGCTCTTCAGAAAGTTTTTGTATGAGTTTTTTTAATTCCGTAAGGATGTTGCTTTCTTGCCCTTTCAGAACACCGATTTTATAATGTTTTTCTTTAGTGGAATACCCGTAACCCACACAAAACACCCTTGAAAATTCGGCATAAATTCCTGCTTTTTCGTAATGTTCTTCCGGGCTTTTTTCGATTCTGGCAGCATGTTTTTCATCCCAAAGTTTTTTTAACACATCGGGCATCGAAGAATACGGATAATACAAAGGGACGGTCTCAATGTCCAAAAACAGCACCTTACTAATCATAATTTTATTAATTTCACTCAAAGTTATGGAAAGAAGATTTAAGTTTAAGCATTTCGAGACCTATTCGAGTGATGAATGGATGGCAAACAACACCAAAAAATTCCGCACATGCTTCGATGAGGCAGAACTGGATTTTGTGCGTTGTGAATTGGCCTTGTTTAATAAGCTTTTTGATGAAGAAGATTGGGAGGCAGAATTAAAATTGATTATTACCGATAAATCAGAAAAAAAGGAGTATTGTAAAATTAAGGAGAAAATTAAAGTAAGCAAAAATGATAATATTTTTTATCATCGTGACGGATGGGGCTATCCTGAAAAAGGAGTTAGTTGGAAAAAAGGAGAATATAAATGGAAAGTTTATATCGACGGGATATTAATTCATGAACACTATTTTTATGTTAATAAGGTGGGCTTGGTTACTCCGGCATTTAATCCGTATTTCGATGTTATATCGTTAAGAATATATGAGGCAGACAAATATGGTAGAAATCCTGATGGAAAATATTTAAAAACCATCAGTAAAAAGGAAACGCGTTATTTGTGGCTTGAATTCCGTTTTAAAGTAAAAACAAAAGAGGATTTTTTTTATGAATTTTATTTCAATTATTTCGACGATTCAGGCCAGCCCAAAGCCCAAATCAGGCATCAGGGTTTTGTGGATAAAAATAAAGACACCTACGAATATAAAATAACGCGCGGATGGGGTTCGGAAAAGCCCGGAACATGGCTGGATGACCAATATACCCTGGAGGTGGTATTTAACGATTGCCGTATAGGAGGCATAACTTTTTATGCATCCGACACGGCAGAAGAGGGGGTTCCTGATCCTCTTGAAGCCGTCAGCGTGAATACCAGAAAATCATCAGAACAATCGCCCCAGCAAAATAAAGTTGCCGATACCGAAACCCTTGAGGATGTTTTGGCACAGTTGGAAAACCTTGTTGGATTACAACAATTAAAAAGTGATATTAAGGAACACATCACCTACTTAAAATTTTTGCAAATCAGAAAAGAAAAGGGAATTGAAACTGATGTGAAGTTGAACCTGCACACAGTGTTTACGGGCAATCCGGGAACCGGTAAAACCACCGTGGCTCGCATGTTGGGAAAAATTTACCATAAGATGGGCTTATTGAGAAGCCCTGAGGTTTTGGAAGTGGGTAGGGCCGATTTGGTGGGTGAATTCATTGGTCAAACGGCACCCAAAACCAAGGAAGTTATTGATAAGTCGCGGGGCGGCATCTTATTTATTGATGAGGCCTATTCATTAAGCAGGCCAGGCGAAGACAATAAAGACTTCGGCAGGGAAGCCATTGAAGTACTGCTAAAAGAAATGACCGACGGCAAAGGAGATTTTACTTTAGTGGCAGCCGGATATCCGAAGGAAATGGAACATTTTTTGAATTCCAACCCGGGCCTAAAATCCCGGTTTGGGAAGCATTTTCATTTTGAAGATTATACCCCCGAGGAATTATTGCAAATTGGATTGAACGAAGCAGAGAAACTTCATTTGCAACCTGATGATGAATTTAAAAGTCTGTTGACGGAAAAGCTTATCGAGGCATATCGTAACCGCGACCGCAGTTTTGGAAATGCCCGAATGGTGTGTGGATGGATTCATGGAGCCAAGATGAACATGGGTGTGAGGGTAATGAATGAAAAAAAGCAGGAAGAACTAACGGAAGAAGATTTTAGGGTGTTGAAAAAATCGGATCTGGAAAAATTGTTTGTGTTGCAAAAATCCAAAGTAGTTCATTTGAAAATTAACGAAAAGGACCTGCAACTTGCCCTGGAAGAATTAAATGCCCTAACCGGTTTGCAAAGCCTGAAAAACGATATTCATGAAATGATCAAACTGGTACGCTTTTATAATGAAAGCGGGAAGGATGTTACCGGAAGATTCTCGATGCATGCCGTATTTGCAGGTAATCCGGGGACGGGTAAAACTACGGTGGCACGGATTTTGGCAAAAATTTATAAAGCCATGGGGTTACTGGAAAGAGGGCATTGTGTGGAAGTGGACAGAGAAGCTTTGGTGGCAGGTTATGTGGGGCAAACCGCCATTAAAACCGCTGAAGTTGTTGAAAAAGCCATGGGTGGAGTATTATTTATAGATGAAGCATATACCCTTAACGGCCAAGGGCAAAACGATTTTGGTAAAGAAGCCATAGAGACCATCCTGAAGCGTATGGAAGACCACAGGGGAAAATTTGCCGTTATTGCAGCAGGGTATACCGGAAATATGGAGGAATTTTTAAAAATGAACCCAGGCCTGGCTTCACGCTTCGACCGCACGTTGTATTTTGAAGATTATAAGCCCGAAGAACTTCTGAAAATTGCAAAAAATATCCTTTCCCGAGAGGGACTCATGTTTCATGAGGATGCTGAAAAAAGTTTTTTTGAATTATTAAAAAGCGCATGGGAAAGACGGGACAAATATTTCGGCAATGCACGATTAGTTCGTAAGCTTTGTGACATTATAATTAAAAACCAGCATTTGCGAATGTCGGAAATACCTAAGGAAGAAAGAACCCCGGAAATGTTAAAAACCATTATTACAGACGACTTGAAAAATACCGATTTCCTAGAAAAATATACTTTTGCTAGGCCAGGCATAGGGTTCAGATTGAACGTTTAAAAGTCGCAATTTGTAAATTTTTTTCAATGATTAATCTAAAAGTTTTGAGTAATTTAATAAAATTCACTTAATTCGTATTTACGTTTGCAGGAAAAAAATCCCATACTTGAAGTTTGCGGATTATGTACCGATTTTTGGGTGGACGGAAAATATAACCGTGCCACGGAAAACGTTGATTTTAAGTTGTATGAGGGCGAAACACTTGGAATTGTTGGCGAAAGCGGTTCAGGAAAATCAGTTAGTTCTCTTTCGGTAATGGGGCTTATTCCCATTCCCCCAGGAAGAATTACTTCCGGAAAGATCTTATATTATTCTCGTAGCGGCGTACAAATGGACTTAACTAAAATTTCTGAAAATTGGTATAGAAAAATCCGCGGCGATGAAATTTCCATGATCTTTCAGGAACCCATGACTTCACTCAATCCTGTAATGAAATGCGGCAATCAGGTGGTGGAGTCATTACGTATTCACAAAAATATCACTTATCAGGAAGCAAAAAAGATAACCCTGGATTTATTCGAACAGGTTCAATTGCCTGAACCCGAGATAACTTTTAATAAGTATCCGCACCAGCTTTCCGGAGGCCAAAAGCAACGCGTAATGATTGCCATGGCCATTAGTTGTAATCCACGAATCCTGATTGCCGACGAACCCACCACCGCCCTTGACGTTACGGTTCAAAAGACCATTCTGGAACTATTGAAATCGTTGCAAAAAACCTATCGCATGGGCATTATATTCATATCCCATGATTTGGGCGTGATATCCGAGTTGGCCGACAGGGTAGTGGTGATGTACAAAGGGAATGTTGTGGAGACAGGCCATGTTTGGGATATTTTCAACAGGCCAAGGCATCCTTATACCAAGAGTTTGATTGCATGTCGCCCTCCGCTGGATAAGTATTTAAGAAAATTGCCCGTGGTTTCGGATTTTATGAATTTAAGCGAAACAAGGCAAACGGATCCGGAAAAAGAAGATTTCAAAATTATTTTTCAAAACGAAGAAAATGTCATTACACCGGAAGAGAGGAAAAAAGAATTACAAAAATTGATTTCCGGCGAGAGAATTTTGGAAGTGAAAAACCTGGTGGTGAAATTTCCAAGAACTAAAACCATTTTAGGAAAGGTTACTTCCTGGATTACTGCGGTAGATGATGTTAGTTTTGATGTATATGAAGGAGAGACTTTAGGGTTGGTAGGCGAGAGCGGATGCGGAAAGACCACCTTGGGCAGGGCTATTCTTCGCCTGGTGGAAGCAAGTTCCGGTGACATACTTTACCGTAAAGGCAACATTTTAAAAATGACCGAAACGGAATTCCGGCCGTTAAGAAAAAAAATTCAGATAATTTTTCAGGATCCTTATTCCTCACTGAATCCAAGGTTAATGATAGGTGATGCTTTGGTAGAACCCATGAAAGTTCATCAAATCGGAAGGAATTATGCGGAGCGCAAGGATTATGTGATGAACCTTCTGAAAAAAGTGGGTTTGTTAGAAGAACATTTCTACCGGTATCCGCATGAGTTTTCTGGCGGCCAAAGACAAAGGATTTGCATTGCGCGTGCTTTGGTGCTGAATCCGGAATTCCTGATTTGTGATGAAAGCGTGAGTGCACTCGACGTGAGTGTGCAGGCGCAAGTATTAAACTTGCTAAATGATTTGAAAAAAGAATTTAAGTTGACGATTATTTTTATAAGCCACGATTTGGGTGTGGTCAAATTCATGAGCAACCGTATGGTGGTGATGAACAAAGGCAGAATTGAAGAAATGGGCGATGCCGATGAAATTTATAATAAACCCAAAACTGAATACACCAGAAAATTAATTGATGCCATTCCTAAAGGCGATTTCACCAATTCATATTTTGCCGTTAGCTAGACCTTATTTTCAATTTTGTTTTCAGCAGATTCCTTTTCTTCTGGTTTTTTCTCTTCTGTGGTTTGTACTTCGTTTTCTTTTTCAAAGGGACGTTTTCCGAAGATTTCTTCCAAATCTTCCTTAAAAATTACTTCTTTTTCCAGCAATTTTTTAGCTAAGATTACAAGTTTTTCTTTATGTGTTTGAAGAATATTTTTGGCACGCGCATAGGCGATATCTACCATTTTTTTACTTTCCTGGTCAATTAATTGTGCGGTGTATTCGGAATAAGGTTTTGAAAACCCGAACTCATACTGGCCACTGCTGTCATAAAAGCTGATGTTGCCAAGTTTTTCGTTCAATCCGTAATACATCACACTGGCATAGGCCTGTTTGGTAACTTTTTCCAAATCACTCAAAGCACCGGTACTGATTTTTCCGAAAATTATTTCTTCGGCAGCACGTCCACCCAAGGCAGCCGTCATGTCGTCCATAATTTGTTCGGTGGTGGTGATTTGACGTTCTTCGGGTAAATACCATGCAGCTCCCAGGCTTCTTCCTCTGGGAACGATGGTTACTTTCACCAGAGGGCTTGCATGTTCCAGCATCCAGCTCACAGTGGCATGCCCTGCTTCATGAAAGGCAATCACTTCTTTTTCATGTTTAGTAATGATTTTATTTTTCTTTTCCAAGCCGGCAATTACGCGGTCAACGGCATCAAGAAAATCCTGTTTGCTGACGTTTTTTTTGTTTTTTCGTGCTGCAATCAGTGCGGCTTCATTGCAAATATTGGCAATATCGGCTCCGCTAAAGCCCGGAGTTTGACGGGCAAGGAAATCCACATCAACACTATCGTCGTATTTTATTTTTTTCAAATGAACTTTAAATATTTCCTTTCGTTCTGCCAGATCGGGCATATCGACATAAATCTGACGGTCGAAGCGGCCCGCGCGTAAAAGGGCCTTATCCAATATATCGGCACGGTTGGTGGCAGCAAGTACGATGATACCGCTGTTCGAACTAAAACCGTCCATTTCTGTAAGCAACTGGTTCAGAGTGCTTTCACGTTCGTCGTTGGCTCCGGCTGAAATGCTTTTACCGCGTGCCCGTCCGACAGCGTCAATTTCATCAATAAAAACGATGCAAGGCGCTTTTTCTTTGGCACTTCGGAAAAGATCGCGCACCCGGGATGCTCCTACACCCACAAACATTTCCACAAAATCCGATGCGCTTAGGGAAAAGAAAGGGACTTTGGCTTCTCCGGCAACCGCTTTGGCCAAAAGTGTTTTTCCCGTACCCGGAGGGCCTACGAGCAAAGCACCTTTGGGAATTTTAGCTCCCAATTCCGTATATTTTTTTGGATTTTTAAGGAAATCAACAATTTCTTTTAATTCCAGCTTTGCACTTTCCAACCCTGCCACGTCGTCGAAGGTAACGTTTACCTGAGTGTCTTTATCATAAAGAGTGGCACGCGATTTACCAATGGAAAAAATCTGGCCGGGTCCGCCTGCTCCGCCCGACATCCTGCGCATCAAGAATGACCAAAAAACAATCAACAGCACAATGGGTAGAATCCACGACAAGCTTTCAGTCCAACTGGATTCTTCAATACTACGGGCATAAACCTGTTTGTTTTTGGGAATTCCAGCTTCGGTTTGTACCTTTTCAATGCGTTCCAGAAAATTTTCTACTGAAGGCACCGAAACTATAAAATGCGGCCCCCTGTAGGACCTTTCAAAAATAGCCTTACCGGTTTTTTTATCCTTATATCGGTCGCAAAGAGCGATGGAATCGGGGTTAATAGTAATGCGGGCATATTCTTTATTTACAATCACTATGTCCAGCACATCTCCCCTTGCCAGCATTTCCTGCTCAAAAACATTCATCGGAACTTCACGAACATTTACGGAAAAATTTCCTCCGAAAAATGTAAACAACAGCAGGAAAACGATGATCACTCCGTATATCCAATAAAAGTTGTTTCCTCCTCCGCCACCGGAAAGCGGTTCTTTTATTTTCGAGAATTTATTTTTTTTGTCTGAAGTTTCGGTCATATGCTTTTAAAAATAACAATTGTATATGAATTATGTTAAATTTTTAATCCTCGCATCACCCCAAAAGCCCTCGAGATTGTAATGGTACCGAAATTCTCCAAGAAAAACATGCGCCACTACATCGATGTAATCCAATATTATCCATTCGCCATTTTCTCTCCCTTCCGTATGGCTTGGTTTTAATCCGATTTTTTTACTGACGACTTCTTCTATGCTGTCGGCAATGGCATTCACCTGAATTTTATTATCGGCATGGCATATAATAAAGTGCTCAAATGAACAATTGGGGATTTTGGTTAGGTCGAGCCACTTGATTTCCGAAGCTTTTTTTTCAGACATTCCTTCATATATGGCATTAATTAGATCCTTACTATCGGATTTTTTTGTTTTTTGTTTGGTTTTTGGAGCAGAGGTTGATTTCTTTTTTGCGGATGAAGCCGGTTTTTTTTTGAGTGCTTTTTTGCTGATTTTCTTTAGGGTTACTTTTTTTGCCATAAATTTGGTAAAATCAATCAATGATATCCTATTTTGATAACATTATTTACATAGATGAATTAGACAGCACCAATTCTTATGCCACAAATTTACTGAAACATCACAAACCCAAAGAGGGTACCGTTATTATTACTGGAAATCAAAAAAAAGGCCGGGGAGTTCATGGTAACCAATGGCTGTTTGTTCAAGGATATTCATTTGCCGGAACATGGATATTATATCCTGATTTCCTGGTTCTGGAAAAACAATATTTGTTATATGTTTTGGCAACTTTGTCGGTTTACGACTTTTTGGCAGAAAAAATCGATAAAAATCATAACAATTTATATATTAAATGGCCAAATGATATTGTTTTGAATTCAAAAAAAATTTCGGGGATACTAATTGAAAATCATATTAAGAAAAACAGGATAATGAGTTCCGTGATGGGAATTGGTATAAATATGGGACCGGAAACAAAATTTAAAAATTTCGGAACTTTAGGAAAGGAATATTGTCTGAAAAAATCTGATCTTAAAGAAATTGCTTCTAATATTTCATTGAATTTAATGAAATATTATGATTTATTAACGAAAAAAAAATTTGATTATTTGATCGACATTTATCATAATCGTTTATTGAATTATCATAAGAATTTTGAATATTTGAGAAATGGAAAACATCAAAAAGAAATCGGGGTTAATTTAGGCATTGACGAGTTTGGCAGGTTGAAGGTGAAGACCGGTAATGAAATATATCTTTTTTCAGACAAGGAGATAGTTCAAATAGTATAAATTCATGAGTAATTTTTGGAAATCGGTTAGTTTGGTTATTTTAAAAAAAAATGTAATTATTTTAATTGTTTTTTGCTTTTTTATTACCTGCAATAAAAAAAGTGGTTCAAAAATTAACTTAAAAAAAACAAGTAATGAATATATTGTTGCAAAGCCGATTGTTATTTCAATAAAAGATCTACCAGCATCCGATTCTACTTTTCAATTTACCAAACAAATAATAGACAATAAAGTCATCACAACGGCTACTTTAAATAATAAAGGGGATTTCGGAGGATATTCCAACATCAAACATTATACACAGGAAAATGGTCTGGTAATGGATGCGGTAAGTTCCATAATCTGTGATTCAAAAGGTTATTTATGGATAGGAACAATTGGCGGAGGGGTATCAAAATTTGACGGAAAGACATTTACAACTTTTTCAAAAAATGAAGGACTCCCTCATAATGTAATCTCGGACATTGCCGAAACAAAAGACGGACGTATTTGCTTTGCAACAGACGGAGGGCTAAGTATTTATGACGGTTATTCATTTAAAAATTTTTCTGTCGACAATTACCTGATGCGGAATGAAGTGATAGATATTTTTTTGGACAAAAATGACAGAATTTTTTGTACTAATGATGAAGCAGGGGTATTTGTGGTTGATCACGGTAGTGTGAAGTATATATTAAATCAAAGCATGATTAAGAATTATCAGGTAAGATCAGTCTTTTTAGATCAAGATTCTGTATTATGGATTGGAACAAGTAATTCCGGAATTTTAACTCTTAAAAATGGAAAGTTGTCTAATCTTACTGAAAAATTCAAATTAAACCGTCTTAACATCAAACAAATATTTCAGGACAGTAAAGGGAATATATGGATTTCAGTTTGGGGTGAAGGTTTAATAAAATTTGACGGAAAAAATTATGAAAAAATATTATTTAAGGATTTTATTAAAACAAATTTTATTCGAAGTATTTTTGAAGACAGTAAAGGTAATTTATGGATGTCATCGAATAATGCTGGAGTAATTTTGTTTGATGGTAAGAGTTATAAAAATTATACCAAAGATCAGGGGCTGGCTACCAATGAAGTCAGGAATATATGTGAAGACAGGAATGGTTCAATTTGGTTGGCCACGGAAGGTGGAGGAATCAACCGATATGACGGAAATTATTTTGTGAATTATACCACCAGGGAAGGTCTTCCCGATAATGTTATTTGGAGCATAACGCAAAGTAAAAATAAAGACATTTATTTTGCTACTGAAGGAGGAGGGATTTGTATTTATGATAAATTGCATTTTAAAGTTATTTCTTCATTTGCTGATAATATCTATTCCATTTTTTGTGATTCAAAAGGAAATATTTGGTGCGGAACTGAGCATAATGGTTTTTTGGTTTTGAGTCAAAATAAAGTAATAAAATATAATTTAAATGATAACTTTTCTGGCAGCGACATAAGATATATTACGGAGGACAAAAGCGGTAAAATATGGTTTGCCACGGACGGCGAGGGTTTATTGACTTTTGACGGAAAATGTTTTAAAAAAATAACAACTAAAAATGGCCTATGCGGGAATTCGGTTTTTTGTATTCTACAGGACAGAAAAGGCCGAATGTGGTTCGGAACCCTGGATAACGGGGTTTGTATGTTTGATGGAGAAAAATTTTATCATTTTAATAAAAACAATGGTTTTCCGGATAATACCATATGGTGTATGGAGGAAGATCGTTTTGGGAATATATGGTTTGGAACTAATGGAAACGGAATTGTAAGGTATGATGGTAAGTCGTTTTTGAAAATTACGCTAAAAGAAATTAAAGATCAGGTATATACTCAAATTAAGTTCACTAAGGAAAATATAATGCTTTTGGGCACTAACTTTGGTTTGGCCGTAGTTACCGGTATGGTAAGTGAGTCGGATGAAAATCTAAATAATTTTTCAAAAAAAATTTTTCATGTTACTGCCAAAAGTAATTCATCGTTGATTAATTTCAGGCCAGTGGTTGAACTTTACAGCATGCAAACCGGTTTTCCTGTGAAAGATATCAATACTGGTCAGAATACGATTTTTATAGATGATGATGATGCGCTTTGGTTGGCTACCGGATCCTACAAAACCGGACTGGTCAGGTTTGATTATAAGAATATTCCCAGAAATAAAAGCCCCCTGCACGTTGAAATCAATTCCATCAAAGTAAATGATGAAAAAATATCATGGTTTAATTTGCTAAAAAACTTCACCGATACCACGATATTAAAGCAAAATGAACAACTGTTTTATGGTAAAACATTAACAAACGATGAGCGCAAAAACATTAAAAATAAATTCAGGGGAATTCATTTCAGAAAAATTATCCCTTTTACCTATTTGCCCGAAAGCCCGGAGTTTTCTTATGATTTTAATAATATCGGATTTGAATTTAACGGTATTGAACTGGCGCGCCCACACATGGTCAGGTATAAATATAAGTTAGAAGGTTTGGATAATGACTGGAGTAACGAAACCGACAAAAATTACATCAACTACAGCAATCTTTATGAAGGAGATTACACTTTTAAGGTAATGGCAAAAAGTCCGTGGGGCATTTGGAGCAGTCCGGTATCCTATAAATTTAAAATTTTGCCTCCGTGGTACAGGACATGGTGGATGTATGCTGCTTATGTCATTTTGTTCTTTGGCTTTATTTTTATGCTTCTTCATTTAAATTCAAATAGATTAAAAAAACGGGCCTTATATTTAAAACAAAAGATTGACGAAGCAACGGAAGAACTCAGAAAACAAAATCAGATAATTGAAAGCCAAAAGAAATTGGTGGAAGAAAAAAATAAAAACATTTTAGACAGCATAAATTATGCTAAAAGAATCCAGCAGGCCATTTTGCCGTCGTTTACGAAATGGTCAGAGTTTTTACCCGATAGTTTTGTACTTTATTTACCCAAAGATATCGTGGCCGGTGATTTTTACTGGATGGAAAATGTTAATCAATACATTTACGTCGCTGCAGCCGATTGTACAGGGCATGGAGTTCCGGGAGCCATGGTGAGTGTGGTTTGCTCTAATGCCCTAACCAAGGCCGTTTTGGAAGAAAAGTTGTTGCAAACAGACCAAATACTAAACCGTGTTAGGGAATTGGTTATTGAAAAACTTACCAATGAAGAAAATATTCGGGATGGCATGGATGTATGCTTGATAAGGATTGATAAAAATAAAAGGATCGTCCAATACAGCGGAGCCAACCGTCCACTGTATATGTTGAGAATGCCGTTAAATGATCAGAATGATACCAAGGCCACTGAACTTGTTGAATTTAAACCCGACAAGCAACCCATCGGCCGCTATGAGGATATTAAGCCATTTAATAAAAAAGACATAGGACTTAACGAAATTTCCTGGATCTACCTCACCACCGACGGGTTTGCCGATCAAATCGGTGGTGACAAAGGAAAAAAGATCGGCACTAAGCAGTTTAAGGAATTATTAAGTAAGGCAGGGTCATACGAAGCCGATGAGCAAAAAGAAAAATTAACAGCGTTCTTTCATCAGTGGAAAGGAAATGACGAACAAATGGATGATGTGACCATCATTGGGATAAAAATCTGAAAATGATAAATGTCACTTAATAATAATAACTGAATTAAAAAAAATCTTTTCTTTCTACCATCAAAATGGAATGTTGCGGAACGATATAATATTTTTCCCCGTTCAGTTGAACTTCAATGGCTGAGTTCACCAGAAAAACGGCCAAATCGCCTTCCCTAACCTGAAGCGGAATATATTGAATTCTTTCTTCCTGAGGTTTCCAGTCGGCATCATCCACCGGAAGCGGAATGGCATAACCGGGCCCTGTCTTAATAATATAACCTTGTTGTACTTTTTCTTTTTCAACCACGGTGGGAGGAAGGTAAAGCCCACTGGTGGTTTTTTCAACAGGTTGCGTGGGCCTGATCAGGACCTTATCGCCAATGACAATAATGCTGTCTAAATAATTTTCTTCTTCTTTCATCAGGATTCTTTAGCTGTAGATTTTTTTTTCTTGACAGTCTTTTTAGCGGTTTTTTTTTCTTTTATTTCACTTGAAGTTGCTGAAGTTTTTTTTGCTTTTTTAATTGAAGCTTTTTCATCAGGTCTATGATTTTCGGTGTTTCCTGCACCGATTTCTTTCAACAATTCATCCAAACTGATTTTCAATGGATCGGCATTTTTGGGAAATTTATAATTCTTTTTTCCGTCCGTCACATAGGGTCCCCAGCGTCCTTTCAAAATTTGCCAATCCGGATTTTCTTTAAAAATTCTGATGATTTTTTCTTTTTCTTTTATTCTTTTCAATTCAATAAGTTCAATGCACCTTTCCAAAGTTATCGAGTATGGATCGTCTTCTTTTCCCAGTGAAGTAAATACATTATCGTGCAGGATATAGGGGCCGAATCTGCCGATGTTTACTCTTACTTCCTTACCTTCAAATTCTCCCAGCACTCTGGGTAATTTAAAAAGTTCCAGTGCTTCTTCCAGAGTAATCGTTTCGATGCGCTGATCTTTCCTGAGCGAGGCAAATTTGGGTTTTTCTTCATCTTCGGAACTACCGATTTGTACGATGGGTCCGTATTTTCCGAGTCGGGCAATTACGGGTTTTCCGCTGGCAGGGTCTGTACCGAGAAGGCGTTCTCCGCTCACCCTTTCGCTTTGGTCAAGGGCCTTTTCTACGGTTTTGTGAAAAGGTTTGTAAAATGCCTTCAGCATATCCACCCACTCCAGATTACCGTTGGCAATTTCGTCGAATTCGTCCTCCACCTTGGCTGTAAAACCATAATCCAGAATTTGAGGGAAGTACTCCACCAGAAAATCATTTACCATCATCCCGATGTCGGTGGGGATAAGCTTGTTGCGATCGGCACCGGTGATCTCTTTTTTCTCAAATTTCTGTATGGTACCTCCTTTTTTCACCATCCATTCATAATATGAACGTTCAGTACCGTTCAACGAAGCTTTTTCTACATAATTTCTTTTTTGAATGGTGGATATGGTGGGGGCATATGTGGATGGTCTGCCGATGCCCAATTCTTCCAGTTTTTTTACCAATCCGGCTTCAGTGTATCTGGGTGGATGATGAGTGAAGCGTTGGATGCATTGAATTTCTTGCCAGTTGGCGATGTCGCCAACCTTACATTTTGGTAATCGGCCGGAACCGGAACTATTTTCGTCCGATTCATCATCGGTAGATTCTTCATATAATTTTAAAAAACCATCGAATACCACAACTTCCCCGGTTGCAATAAAATGCAAAGAAGACACACCGCTTTCGATGGTAATGATGGTTTTTTCAATTTCTGCATCTTTCATCTGGCTGGCTACCGAACGCTTCCAGATCAATTCGTATAATTTTTTTTCATTCGCATCTCCGTCGATTTCCTTGGTTTCAGGATAGGTTGGCCTGATGGCTTCGTGAGCTTCCTGGGCCGATTTACTTTTAGTTTTGTATTGCCTTTCCTGATGATATTCATTTCCAAATTCCCTTCCTATTACATCTTTCAATGCTTTTAAAGCCGTTTCGGAAAGGTTAACGCTGTCGGTACGCATGTAAGTGATTTTTCCGGCTTCATATAACCGTTGGGCCACCAACATGGTTTGCGATACGCTGAAGCCGAGTTTGCGAGATGCTTCCTGTTGTAACGTAGAAGTCGTGAAAGGTGCAGACGGGCTGCGTTTGCCCGGCTTTTTTTCTACTGACAAAATATTAAAAGAATCTTTACTTTGAATTTTTTCCAAAAAACTTACTGCTTCTTTTTCCGTTTTGAATTTTTCGTTCAGTTCAGCTTTTACAGGAATTCCGTTAATTTCAAAATGACCGGTTACTTTAAAATACGTCTCGGGCTTAAATTGCTGAATTTCCCTTTCCCTCTCAACAATAAGGCGTACCGCAACCGATTGAACTCTTCCTGCCGAAAGATTGGTTTTTACTTTTTTCCATAAAACTGGTGAAAGTTCAAAACCCACTAATCGATCAAGAATTCTTCTTGCCTGTTGGGCATTCACCAGGTTGAAATCAATTCCCCGGGGATGCTTAATGGCATGCTCTATAGCAGGTTTTGTTATCTCATGAAATACAATTCTTTTGGTTTTTTTCGGATCGAGTTCTAATACTTCAGATAAATGCCAACTGATGGCTTCACCTTCCCGATCTTCATCGGATGCCAACCAAACCATCTCCGATTTCTTTGAAAGTTTTTTTAATTCCTCAATGATTTTTATTTTGTCTTCTTGTATTTCATAAGTGGGCTTAAAATTGTTTTCAATGTCCACCCCATGACCTTTTTTAACTAAATCCCGTATGTGGCCAAAGCAAGACTTTACAGTATAATCTTTTCCCAAAAATTTTTCTATGGTCTTTGCCTTGGCCGGCGATTCCACAATCACCAAATTCTTCGACATGGGTGAAAAATTTTCGCAAAGGAAATAAAATTTAAGAATAAATATAGTCGGTTGTTTTATAAAATTTTGAAATTCAATAATTTAGAAAATTTAACCTGAAAATATGACATTTTGACATCAATAAATGTTAACTTTGTTATTCCAATAAATGCAAACCATTATAATGACAATTAATTAAAATTACAATGTCGAAAGGTACTTTTTTATTGGAAAGCTATGGTTGCCAGATGAATATCAGCGACAGCGAGATTGTGGCTGCCATACTTTCCGACCAAGGATATACCCAAACCCAAGAAGTCAAAGAAGCCGACATTATTTTATTAAATACCTGTGCTATACGAGAAAATGCAGAACAAAAAATTCGTTGGAGGCTTAAAGAACTTAAATCGCTGGATGAAAAACACAATAAAATTATAGGTGTTTTGGGTTGCATGGCAGAACGCCTCAAACATAAATTTCTTGAAGAAGAGCAATTATTGGATATTGTGGTTGGCCCCGATGCCTATAGGGACCTTCCCAATTTGATTAAAATTGCAGAAGAAGGGGGAAAAGGAGTTAATGTTTTTCTGAGCAAAGAAGAAACTTATGCCGATATTGCCCCTGTGAGGTTTGGGAGCAATGGGGTATCGGCTTTCATCAGCATTATGCGGGGCTGCGATAATATGTGCACGTTTTGCGTGGTGCCTTTTACCCGGGGGCGGGAACGCAGCCGCGATCCATACACTATTGTCGAGGAGGCCCGACAGGCCTATGAACAAGGCTACAGGGAAGTAACCCTTCTGGGCCAAAATGTGGATTCCTATATTTGGGCCGGAGGCGGTTTGAAAAAAGACATCCCTGCTGAAAAAAGAGAGCAGGCCATCACTTTTTCAAAACTTCTGGAAATGGTGGCCAAAGTGGCTCCCGATCTTCGAATACGCTTCTCCACTTCCCATCCCAAAGATATCACCGACGACGTCTTGCGCGTTATGGCCGATTATCCGAATATTTGTAAATACATTCATTTGCCCGTTCAAAGCGGAAGTTCGGCAATGCTAAAGAAAATGAACCGGGGCTATACCCGTGAGTGGTATTTGAAAAAAATAGATATCATACGAAAATATTTACCTGATTGCGGCATTAGCAGCGATATCATTACCGGTTTCTGTGACGAGACGGAAGATGACCACAAACAAACCCTTTCCCTCATGGAGGAAGTGAAATTCGATTTTGCCTATATGTTTATGTACAGCGAACGGCCCGGCACGCCTGCGGAAAGAAAATTTTCGGATAATGTTCCTCCTGAGGTCAAAAAGCGCAGGCTTCAGGAAGTGATTGAATTACAACAAAAGCACAGCGCCTATCACACCTCGAAGTTTGTGGGAAAAATTTGTGAGGTATTGATAGAGGGAGTCTCCAGAAAATCTGATAAAGACTGGATGGGCAGAAATTCACAAAATACGGTGGTGGTCTTTCCAAAAGGTAATGAAACCCCCGGGGAATATGTGAAGGTAAAGATAACATCCTGTACTTCCACAACATTGGTAGGAGAAAAAATTTAAAAGAATGAAGATAAATTTTCAGGAAATAAAAAATAAATTCGGCATTATAGGCAACGATCCGCTTCTGGAACGTGCCATTGAAATTGCCGTTCAGGCCGCCCCCACAGATTTGAATGTACTGATAAGCGGCGAAAGCGGAACCGGAAAAGAATTTTTTCCGCAAATCATTCACCAATACAGTGCCCGCAAACATGGCCCCTATTTTGCCGTAAACTGTGGTGCCATTCCTGAAGGAACCATCGACAGCGAATTGTTTGGCCATGAAAAAGGTTCTTTCACCGGGGCCATCGATACCAGAAAAGGATATTTCGAGGTGGCAAACGGGGGCACGTTGTTTTTGGATGAAGTTGGTGAATTGCCTTTATCTACGCAGGCACGCCTTCTGCGGGTACTCGAGACCGGAGAATTTATCCGTGTGGGCAGCAGCAAAGTAATGAAAACCGATGTCAGGGTGGTGGCGGCCACCAACATCGATTTTCTACAGGCCATTCAAAAAGGAAAATTCAGGCAAGACCTGTATTACCGGTTAAATACACTTCCCATCTATCTTCCGCCACTCAGGGAAAGAAAAGAAGATATCTTGCTTTTGTTCAGAAAATTTGTTTCCGATTGTTCAGCCCGCTATAAAACACCCCCTGTCCGGCTTTTGCCCGATGCCGAACAATTGTTCCTGAACTATTACTGGCCCGGTAACATCAGGGAACTGAAAAATGTGGCCGAGCAAATGTGCATATTAGAAAAAGAAAGGGAAATTGATGCATCGAGGGCATCCCGATATTTGCCGAATTTTCATTCGGGCAATTTACCCACTTTGGCGAAGCCCGAAGTCGCGCAGAATTTTGCCGACCTGAACGAAAAAGAAATGATGCTGAAAATGATTGCCGACAACCGTAAGGAGATAAATGAACTGAAATTAATCATTCAGCAATTGCTGGTTCGAACCCAATCCATTAACCTGGCACCCGATTTTCAAAAACAAGAACCCCAAACGGTAATTTTCAAAAAAGAAGAACCGGTAACTATCATCAGACCTTCAGAAAACGACACTAAAGTAATTGAACTGGAAGAAAGTTTGTCGCTGATTGAGAAAGAAAAAGACATGATTAAAAAAGCGCTTTTGAAGCACAAGGGAAAGAGAAAGAAGGCGGCCGAAGAACTCGGAATTTCAGAACGAACGCTTTACAGAAAAATCAATGAATTTAATTTACATCATTTATAAAAAAATATTTTTATTTTTTTTATTTTGTTTTTTTGCCGTTTCCTGCAAGCCGCGAATTTCTCTTTCCGGATCCACCATACCTGAAGGAACCAGGACCGTGTCGGTGGGATATTTTGCCAATGAAGCCCCGCTTTCTCCGCCCAACATGCCACAAATTTTTTCCGAAAAATTGCGCGATATGGTTTCCCGCCAAACACCCCTTACACTGGTGGCTAAGAACGGCGACATTGAATTTGAAGGCAGTATTACCGATTTCCAGTTGTCGCCCGTATCAGTCCAGGCCGGCGATCTTGTATCCAAAAACCGGCTGACTATTACGGTGCGTGTTAAATATTCCGTAAAGACGGATGAAAAAATGAATTATGAAGAAAATTTTACGCGTTTTGCCGATTTTAACGGAAACACGAATTTTTCACAAGTGCAAAATGAATTGATGAACGAAATTTCAAGACAAATTTGCGAAGACATTTTCAACAAATCTTTCAATAATTGGTGAACATGAATCCGGATCGTCTGGCGGAACTGGTGAAGCATCCGTGGGTAATGGAACCTTCAGATTTACCCGGATTGGAAAAAATTATCCATGAGTATCCTTTTTTCACCACTGCTCGTTTGCTCTATTTATACTCAGCCTGGCGCTTCGACAGAATCCGATACGATAAATGCATTGCCGATCTTCCTGCCCTTTCCGTTGGTGCTTCAGAAGTTTATTATTGGCTGAACCATCAACCTACGGATGAAAAAAGCAAAGAAAAAGAAACAAGAACTGATTCAAAAACAGACAATACTTCAATCAACCAATCCAATCTTCCTAATGTTACGCTTCAATTTCAAACAAAAGAAAACAATGAAAATCAAAATAAAACTTCTGAAGATGAACCCCTTGATGACAAGTCTTTCTTAGAAAAGAACATTAAATCCGGTGCGGCTCTGGCCTCCCTTCATTTGCAACTTACCGGCCATTCAACCCCTCCAAAAAACCTTTCGGACCAAAGCCCGGAACCACAACCTGAAATCGGTAAAAAATCCCAAACCGCAGAAACTCAAAAAACGGGTGAATTTTCATCCGACAACCATGATAACAGAAAAAATTTTCTTGAATGGCTTAAAAGTTTTGAAATAGTTGGCTCCAATACACATTTTACTTCTGAAGAAGAAATCGAAGAAATTAACTTAAAACGATCCGAACCTAACGAAGATAAAGCAAAATCCGACCTGAGAAAAAAGAAATGGGAAATATTGGATGATATTATTAAAAAAAATCCGGGTCCAATCAAACCCAGATTGGGAGAAGTTCAGAATTTTTACCAAGCGGAAAAAGCAGCCAGGGAAAGCCTGCTGGAATCGGAAGAATTTGTTACCGAGACCCTGGCGAATATCTATTTGATGCAAGGCCATTATGCCAAAGCCATACGTGTTTTTGAAATTTTAAGTTTGAAAATTCCCCAAAAAAGTAGTTACTTTGCAGAGAAAATAAGGGAGATTAAGGATAAGCAAAAAAATAAAAATCTATGATAATATCTGTTTTATTGATTTTGGTATGCCTTTTGATGATTATGGTTGTGCTCATACAGAACTCCAAGGGCGGTGGAATTCAAAGCGAATTCGGAGTGGCCAATCAAATTATCGGAATTCAGCGCGGAACGGAAGTGATTGAAAAAATCACCTGGGGTTTGGCCATAGCTATTTTCTTTTTTTGCGTTTTGCTAACCCCAAAAACGGGAATATTAAATGAACAGGATACTTCGGCGGGTTCAAAGATCAAACAAAGGGCCCAAAGTGCCATAGCTGTACCTAAGCC
>JAOAHO010000009.1:24780-44226 GCA_026415195.1 Bacteroidia bacterium
AGAGACAGGGCCAGTGCCCTGCAGTGCCAGCTGGGCGCGATCCTGCTCGAGGGCGAGAAAATACTTCCCTCGTTCCCCTTCGGCCAATATCTGCGGCGTCGCCCGCTGCTCCTGCCGCTCCAGGCAGTCAAGCCAATCCGTCACAATCCAACCCGCAACAAAGCGGGCAATAATATCCTTACTTTTTACGATGCAAGTATTTAAGTTCGGAGGGGCCTCGGTGAAAGATGCCCCGTCGGTTCGTAATGTATTATCCATACTTAAATCCCATGCCAATACCATGCCCACGCTGATGGTGATTTCGGCCATGGGAAAAACCACCAACCTGCTGGAAGATTTGGCATTGGCATTCTTTAAAAAAGACCGCAACTTAAGAGATTTAACTTTTGAAAAATTTTTGCATTACCATCATTCCATCAGGGCCGAGCTTGGTATCAATGAAACAGAAAGTTGGAATGATTTTCTGGATGAATTTCGTTGGGAACTGGAATGTGAGCCATCGAATACTTTTGAATATCACTACGACCAGATTGTTTCTAAAGGCGAAATGGCATCATCCTTAATTGTATCGGAGTTTTTGAAAAGTAGCGGATTTTCTCATGCTTTATTGGATGCCAGAGATGTCATCATCACCGATGACAATTACAGGGAGGGTAATGTGGATATGCAAAAATCGGAAAAAAAAGCTCTGGAATATTGCCTGCCCGTTCTGAACAAAGAAAAATTCGTTCTGACCCAAGGGTTTATCGGGTCAACCGTTGAAAATACAACAACCACCCTGGGGCGCGAAGGAAGTGATTATTCCGCGGCATTGTTCGCCCATTTTTTGAATGCGGAAAAAATGGTGGTTTGGAAAGATGTTCCCGGTGTGTTAAATGCCGATCCTCGTTATTTTAAAAATCCTGTTTTATTGACCGAGCTTTCTTATTATGATGCCATTGAAATGACCTATTATGGTGCCACCGTCATACATCCGAAAACCATTCGCCCCCTTCAAAACAAAAAAATTCCTCTTTGGGTGAAATCTTTTCTTCATCCAGAAAAAGAAGGTACAAAAATCTGCCGTGATTACACGGAAAAAAATAAGAAACTGCCAATTTTTATTTATAAGCCCAATCAGATTTTAATTTCAATTCAACCCAAAGATTTCAGTTTTATTTCCGAGGGCAACTTAAGTGTATTTTTTTCAATTGCTCAGAAGTATAAAATAAAAATTCATTTAATGCAAAATTCTGCCTTGAATTTTTCCATTTGCACCGATTTTTTCCCTGACCGGGTTTTTGCTTTCCTAGAGTCCTTAAAAAGCCATTTTAAAGTTACTTATAACGAGGGGCTGGGATTACTAACTGTAAGAAGCAAAAATTTGGCATATGATTATTCCGAAATTCTAAAAGGTAGAAGTATTTTGTTGATTCAAAAAACAAGAAATACTTCTCAGTATGTGATTTCAGAAAATGAATAGTTTATTCAAATTGTTAAAAAAACTTGCAAAATTTAAAAATTGTTCATATCTTAGCACCCTATAACCTTAAATGTAACAGAAAAACTGTTTATGAAAATTAACAATTTTTTTGCCACGGCTTTAATGCTCTTGGCTTTTTTTGCCGGTTACGCTCAACAAGACCCGCAATTCACTCAATTTTTCAATAATCGCCTGCTTTATAACCCCGGTTATGCCGGCACTTCCAATGCCATGTGCGGTGGAATTCAATTTAGGCGAATGTGGGCCGCATTTGACGGCGCTCCTTTAACCTTTAATGCTACCTTTGACACTAAATTAAAAGAAATCCCTATCGGATTGGGATTGATAGCCATGTATGATAAAATCGGTCCGATGAATAGCATATTCCTCAGAATACCTGTTTCCTACATTCTTAAAGTTGGTCCCGGTAATTTGGGAATAGGTCTTGATGTTGGATTAATGCAAAAAAGGATCTCCAATGACTGGATTACTCCTGATCAAAATCTGTTTGACAATTCCATACCCGGTAATTACGGACTTGCTGCAAACCCTGATTTCAGTAAACTGACTTATGACATTAGCTTCGGTGCCTTTTATAATGCTCCTAAAAAGTTTTATGTTGGACTTTCATCCACCCATTTACCTGCCCAAACTTTGAAATCTACCGATAGTATTCAATATAAGGTTACCAGACACTATTATTTTATGGCAGGAGTTAATTTTGCGCTTGATCCAAGGAACCAATTGGTTCCAAATATCAAGGTTAAATCCGACATCAGTGCTATGGCCATCGATATTAATTTATTATACATCTGGAATGAACAATTGATGTTAGGGGCATCATACAGACATACAGATGTAATTGCTCCCATGGTTGGATTTAATTTTGCATTACCCTCGGGGGCCAATCTTAGGGCGTTCCTGTCACACGATTATTTTGCCTTATCTAAAATTAAAGGACACACTTGGGGGTCACCTGAACTTACTTTAACATTCTGTCAGCCAATAAAAATTAAAAAGATTACCACCTATGGTGACGACCTGTTTTTTAATTAAAATTGTAACCTAATTAGGTTGATGAACGTAAAAGCACTTCAATATTCAAAAGTTATGAACAAAGAATTAAACATATCCTTTGTAACTTTTGGGTATTTGTGCATTAATTTATTATGAAATATGAAAAAACTGGTAGTCATATCTTCCCTGGTGGCACTTCTAATCAGTTGTAATCAAAGAACTGGGGAACTGGTTGGCGTTACCGGCAGAGAACAGTGGTATCAGCCCGATCCTTTTGGCACCCTTTATATCCCCATGGGATCATTCCACATGGGGCCCGATGATGAAGAGACCCCCATGGCCCATACTACCAAAACCAGGATGGTTTCAGTTCAGGCATTCTATATCGATGATTCAGAAATTTCAAATAACGAATACCGTCAATTTGTTTATTGGGTTCGTGACTCCATAGCTCGTAAGTTACTGGCTTATGGTTCAAACGGACAAGCAGAAGATTATCAAATATCCCAGGATGAATTTTTACAAATGTGGCCTATTTACAAGGGGGATAACAACTTGCAAGATCCTTACATAAACTGGGAAACTAAAATTCGTTGGGACAGCGAAGATGATGATTACAGAGCTGATTTACAACCGCTTTATTTACCCGAAGGAGAAAGGTTCTATAATCGAAAAGAGATAGACACTAGAAAATTAAATTATGAATATTACAGGATAGACATACGTTTGGCAGCATCGAAGTCCAATCGCTTCAGGCCTCAGAAATCCGCCGATATTCAGGATGCAGCCCATGAATATAAAAAAGCTGAATATATTAACGGAGTTCATTTAAATGATGGACAAAACGGTGCTCCCGGAGGACTTTCTTCGCCAGTTGGCGATCCCTCAAAAGACCCCAAAGTCTTGGGTACCTACAATGTAAAAGATCAAGAGGCCTTAGGTATGGGTAATTATCGTGAACGGCAGAGAAATGGTGTTGACAGAAGTATTTTTATTGTAAAAGATGTAATTAATGTATATCCTGACACTTTAGCTTGGGTACATGATTATACTTATTCATTCAACGAACCCATGACGAATATGTATTTTTGGCATCCTGCCTATGATAACTATCCTGTTGTGGGGGTGAGTTGGAAGCAAGCCAGGGCGTTTTCTATCTGGCGCTCATTATTACTTAATAATTACCTGATCGGAACCGGCCAATCCATTGTGAATGATTTTCGTTTGCCTACCGAATCAGAGTGGGAATATGCCGCCCGAGGAGGTTTGGATAAATCGCCTTATCCATGGGGAGGTCCTTATATTCGTAATTCCAAAGGTTGCTTTTTGGGTAACTTTAAACCCATTCGTGGTTCTTATATTGATGATGGCGGATTTCATACAGTTTACATATACTCCTATAACCCGAATGATTATGGATTATATTGTATGGCCGGAAATGTAGCCGAATGGACAAGTAATGCTTTTGATGAATCGGCCTATGACTTTGAACATGATCTGAACCCTGACTATGTGTATGAAGCTCAGGAAAAAGAGGCTAATGTATTAAAAAGAAAAGTTATCCGCGGTGGAAGTTGGAAAGATATTGGATTTTATTTACAAGTTAGTTCAAGAACCTACGAATATCAAGATACGGCTAAATGTTATGTTGGCTTCAGGAATGTCATGACTTATTTAGGTAGGGCAAAAGGAGATGAATTCTAAAATCAAGAAATTCAAAAAAATATATATATAAACCAAAAACCAAAAAACACACCAACTATGAGCAAACTCAGAAAAGTAACCGGTTACAAGCGCTTTTTGCACTATGCAGCTTGCTTCGGAGCATCCGTAGTAATTATCGGAGCACTTTTTAAAATCATGCACTGGCCCGGTGCCTCTATAATGTTAATAGCAGGATTGGGAACGGAAGCTTTGATATTTACATTATATGGCTTTGATGTTCCACACGAAGAAGTTGATTGGACACTTGTATACCCTGAATTGGCCGGTATTGGAACTCATGAAGAGGGAGAAGAAGCCGGTTCTGATTTGCCGGTTACGCAGCAATTGGACAATATGCTTGAACAGGCTAAAATTGGCCCGGAATTAATTGAAAGTTTAGGGGCTGGAATGAAAAATTTAGCCGAGACTGCCAATAAGCTAAGTGATATCACAAATGCACAGGAAGCAACCAATGAATACGTAAGAAGTGTAAAAAATGCCTCAGACAGTGTCTCTTCTCTGGCCGAAACCTACCAACGTGCTGCCCGATCTGTCGAAGATTTAGCTAATACTAATGGCGTAGGTCAATCAATCGGAGAAAACTTGAATTCTGTCGCGAAAAATCTGGCTGCTTTAAATGCAACATATGAGTTGCAACTTCAGGGCAGTCGCCAACATCTTGAAGCTACTAATAAGTTTTATGACAGTCTGGCTGAGCTCATGAAAAACCTTCATGATTCGGTAGAAGATACCCGCAAATACCGTACGGAAATGGCTAATCTTTCAAACAACCTATCTGCACTTAACACCATTTACGGTAATATGTTAAGTGCCATGAACTACAAAGGCTAATTATTAAGAAAATCAAGAAGTTACCATAAAATTTTTGCACAATGGCTGGAGGTAAAGAAACACCGAGGCAAAAGATGATCGGGATGATGTACCTTGTACTTACTGCCCTGCTTGCATTGAACGTATCCAAGCAGATTCTGAAAGGGTATATCACTGTTAATGAAAGTATGGAAAAATCCAAACAAGCTTTGATAGCAAATAATAAGAGAGTTATCGAAGCATTTGAAAACACCATCAATGGAAACCCCGCAGCTAAGCCATATTTCGATAAAGCGAAAGAAGCCATGGCTAAAATTGATGAGGTTTATAAATACATAGACGTTTTAAAGAAAAACGTTATTGAAAAATGTGAAGGTTGGCAGTCAGGTGGCGATACGGCTAAGCTACGTTATCTTACCAAAATTGATGATTACGACATACCCTCCTATGAATTGATTGGAAGCGATGCTGCCAATCCTGAGAAAAAGCCAAATTCAGCACTTGAATTGCAAGATAAATTAAATAATTTGGTTAACACTTTAACCAACATGATAGACAACATGCAAAAAGAAAAATCTACCAAGTTTATGGATGATGATTATAATTCTTTGAAAAAGAAAATCCAAAGTATTAAACCTGTGGATTCAGGTGCTGAAGAAGACGGTATAAAATTGACTTGGCCTGTAGAGAATTTCTATCATTTGCCAATGGCAGCAGTGGTAACAAACCTAAATAAAATGCAAGCCGACCTCAAAAACCTTGAAGCGGAATTGCTGCAAATTTTTAGCGGAGCTAGTGGCAAGTTGGCTATTAAATTTGACAAACTGTCTGCAAAGGTAATTGCCCCGTCATCCTACATCCAAGCTGGTCAGCCCTATAAAGCCGATATATTTCTTGCAGCTTCATCTTCGCAACTTGCTGACCCTTCGATGATGGAGGTCATTGTGGGAGTTGATTCCGCTCAAGCTGTTTCGGGTAACTTGAGTAATGGAACTAAAGTACCTGTTGTGGATGGTATGGGAAAATACGAAGTAGGAACTGGCGGGCAGGGATTACAGGAATACAAAGGAGTAATTAAATTTAAAAAGCCCGATGGTTCTTATGAATATTACCCCTTCCGTGCTGAATATATGGTGGCTGCACCTGCAACTGCCGTAGAACCGGAAAAAATGAACGTTTTCTATATAGGTGTTCCTAATCCTGTTATGGTATCTGCCGCCGGAGTATCGCCCACCGATTTGCAAGTCTCCATTTCAGGTGGTGGTGGTAAAATTGTACCCAAAGGAGCTGGAAAATATGAAGTTACGGTTACCACTCCGGGTGAATGTCAAATTTCAGTAAGTGCAAGAACAAAAGATGGCGTAAAGCCTCAAGGTCCGCCAAAAAAATTCCGTGTGAAAAGAATTCCCGACCCGGTGGCCAAGGTTGGTGGCAGGTCCGGAAATGTGGAAATGAAAAAAGTGGAACTTTCATCTATAGGTGGCGTTATTGCCGATCTGCCTGGATTTGATTTTGATGCTAAATTTGTTGTTACTCAATTTGAACTTTCTGCTGTGATTAAGGGGCAGTTGAAATCAGTTGTTTGTTCCGGTAATCAGCTTTCTGCCGAAGCAAGGAATATTTTGTCACAGGCAGGCGTGGGAAGTAAAATATTTTTTGAAAACGTGAAAGCAAAAGGACCAGATGGGACAATTAGAAATATACCTGGAGTTATTATAAAAGTAAAATAATCGCGTTTATGCGTAAAAATAATTTTGCCATATTATTATTCTTTATTGTCGGTTTGTTATTCTCCCAGGCACCGACGGTGTTTGATCCCGGAGCATATAAAGATGCAATTTATGACAAAGAAAATGCCATTAACAGGCGTTTTATTCCTTATACATATTTACGGGAAGCAGATGTGGCTTGGGAAAAAAGAATCTGGAGAGATATCGATTTGAGAGAAAAAGTTAATCAACCGCTTTATTATCCAGTTGAACTGATTACCGGGAGGATTTCTTTATTTCAATTATTATCCAAATATATTTTATCAGGTCAAATTCTTGCTTTTGGAACAGAGGAATTTATTGCCCCTCTTGAATTATCCGTTATCCGAGATAAAATCAAAAAGTGCGATTCCCAAAGCCAAATGAATGTTGATGAAAACGGTAATGAAATCGAAACCAAAATTTTTGTTTGCGACTCTACATCTATTTTCAGAAAAATCAGAACCTATCGCTTGAAGGAAGATTGGTTCTTCGATAAACAAAAATCTGTTTTGGAAGTGAGGATACTGGGCATAGGTGTGTTTACTTATGATGAAGACAAAGAAGCTTTAAAAGAAGAATTCTGGGTTTATTTTCCAGCCTGCAGGCCATTTTTTGCCAAACATGAAGTTTATAACGTTAGAAATGACAGTGAAAGAAGAACATATGAGGATATTTTTTGGAAACGAATGTTTAATTCAAAGATTTTCAAGGAATCGAATGTTTATGACAGAAACATTATAGAGTATGCCTTAGAGGGTATAAATAACCTTTTGGAAAGCGATCGGATAAAAAACGACATTTTCCGATGGGAACATGATCTTTGGCATTTTTAAAAAAATATTTTTATTATTTAATAGCACCTTCGGGTGCTTTTTTTGTTTTTAATTGTAACCTTAAAAAAGAATTAAAGTATAAGTAAAATGTTTATATTGTTTAATTTTTAAATTTGCATGATATGAATAACAAAAGAATTGCTTTGATTACCGGTGCAACCGGCGGATTGGGCACGGCCATGTGTAAAAAACTTTATCAGGACGGTTATATTGTTGTAGGTAATTACCATACCAAAGAAAAGGCCGAAAAATGGATGGAAGAAAGAAAAAAAGAAGGAATGGATATACGGCTCTTTTACGGTGATGTAAGCGATTTCAACAGTGCCTCACAAATGATTAAAGAAATTGAAGCACAGGTTGGCCCTATTGATATTTTGGTTAATAATGCCGGAATAACGCGCGACGCCCGCCTGATCAACATGAAGCCTGAAGACTGGTATGCTGTAATCAATACAAACCTGAACAGTGTTTATAATTGCACCAAAAATGTTATTGAAGGAATGATAAAAAGGAATTTCGGCCGGATTATCAATATATCTTCGGTTAACGGGCAGCGCGGACAATTCGGACAAACCAATTACAGTGCAGCTAAAGCCGGCATGCATGGTTTTACCAAATCTTTGGCCATGGAGGTAGCGAAATATGGAATCACCGTTAATACGATCTCTCCGGGTTATATTGCTACTGACATGGTGATGGCAGTGCCCGAGAAGATTTTAAATCAAATAGTGGCACAAATCCCTATGGGAAGATTGGGAGGCACTCACGAAGTGGCATATTTGGTCAGCTTTTTGGCCAGCGAAGAAGCAAATTTTATTACCGGTGCCAATTACAGCATAAACGGCGGACAACACGTTTATTAATTATTGAGCATAATCGGCATCACAAGCATTAACATTTCTTCGGAAGGATGAGCATTGTTTGCAGGAAGTACAATGCCGGCACGCGAAGGAGTGCTCATCTCCATGATGGCCTCTTCAGAGTCTATGTTATTGATAAGTTCTATTAAATAAACAGAATTGAACCCAATCTCCATGTCATCTCCTTGATAATTACATGTTAATATTTCATGTCCTTCATTGGCATAATCACTGTCTTCTGCTTTAATTTCCAACTGATTCCCAGTTATTTTGAAGCGCACAAGATGAGTAACCTTATTGGTAAAAATGTTGGTTCTTTTCAGGGAACCAAGAAGACTTGATTTATCAATGATGAGTTTGTTGGGATTGTTTTTAGGGATTACAGCTTCATAATTCGGATATTTACCCTCAATGAGTTTGCAGATTAATCTGGATTGCGAAAATTGAAATTCAGCATGTTTGTCAGAAAAAGTAATCTGAACAGCATCGTCAACGCCCGATAACATATTTTTCAAAGTATTCAAAGGTTTTTTGGGTAAAATCATACTGGCATTCACTTCATTTTTGACATCTTTCCTGACAATTTTAACCAGTTTGTGCGCGTCGGTAGCTACAAATGTGGCATCATTTTCGGTGAAATAAAAGTAAACGCCGTTCATGGTTTGGCGGATGTCATCATTTCCAGCGGCAAAAATGGTTTTTTCGATACAATGAAGCAAAATATCAGATTTGATAACCACTTGTTTGCCTTCCGATATTTGTGTAGGACTAGGAAAATCATGCGGATTCTGGCAACTGATGGTATAATCTCCGTTTTCGGTTTTGATCTTGCAAACTAATCGTTCTTCATCAAATTGAATGTGCAGAGGCTGTTCGGGAATATTGCTTAAAATTTCCTGTAGTGTTTTGGCCGGAATGGCAAGGGCGCATTTGTCTTTTACCTCAGCCGGTATAATGGTTGAGACGGATGTATCCATGTCGCTGGCCAAAAGTTTCAATGAATTTTTTTCTGCCTGAATTAGGATACATTCCAATATCGGGACAGGGCTATTGGGATTAACTATAGGAGAAAGCAATTTGATATTTTTAAGCAATGACTGACATGAAATAATGACTTGCATATTATTGTTTTTTTAACAAAAATACATACGGCAGCATATTGCCCAAAAATTCAAACAGAAACTTTTGAAATTTTTTTAACACTTCAGGGCGTTTGAAAATAATCGTAATTCACAAACAATTTGCCAAAAACAAAATATTGGGCATAGGCAAAAATATCATTTCCACCCGGCACTTTTTTTCTTAGGTAGAAGCGATCGGGGTCGTATTTAAACATGGCTTTGAATTCTTCGTCCTTGTTTGCTTCCACTGGTCGACGATAACACAAAAATTCTTCTTTTTTTCCTTTTGCAGTTTCGATTACAATCGTTCGGAAAGGGGTGCCTTTGCTTATCAGAGAATCGGAAATTTTTTTGTCGATTTCAGAAAAATACAATTCAATGGAAAAAGTAGTATAATAGGCCAGATATTGCTTTAGTCGAAAAGGGGTATAGGTAACGGGATGTGTATGATGGTCCCGTAGTGTATATTCCTGTTTTCCTGTTTGTTCTATGGTAAAGGAAGAGTCGGGGAATTCATGATTTATCATTTGAATTTTTAAAATTTCATGAGGACCAGAGGAAAAAACTTCCGTTGTGCGCCAAAAATTTTCCTTTGTAATGTATCGAGGGGAAAGAAAACCAACAAAACCCGGAATGCCTGTTACGAACGGATTTTCATAATTTTTATTTTCTTCGTTTTCATAGGAAAGCAGCATGTATGTGCCTTGGCCGTCGGGGGTTTCGGCACCAATGTAATATTTTTTTATGCATCTTCGCTTATTAAATATTTCAACTTTTATGGCAGAATGAGACATGGATCGTAATACCAGATCTCTTTGAGATTGAGGTACAGGGTAGAAAACCTCCACACGCTTGATAGCTTCCATCAGATTATAGTAAGCATCAGAACGGATGAAATATTTTTTATTCACCACCCAACCAGAATCCGTACGTTCCAATTCGGATTTATTTTTGTTTTTATCGGAAATTATGATTTTATAAATAGAACTTGTGTCTTTCACGGCAAAATCCCTTTCGTCTTTATTCAGAGTGGAGGGGTGTTTGATTTTTTTAAATACAAACCAGGATGCTGCCATTGCCAGTGCCAACAAGGCAGCCAAAAGGAAATTTTTTTTCATGGATTTCAGTTCGTATATTCTCTTTGGGCCTCAAATAAAGATCCGGCCAAAGAGTGGATCTTTAAGCTTACCTCAAAGCCTCCCATATAACGCGATGCAAGTCGGTAAGCCGAGATGTTAACATCGTACGCCAACCCGACGGAAAATTTGCCGCCTTCATAGATCACTTTGGGGATCAGGGCATCATTGCTTCTGTAGAACAATCCAAAGCCTACGTATGATCTTGAGTATTGACCGGTAAATTTGGTCCCTCCCTTCATTCGGAATTTTACATATGTTCCTCCGATAATTTCCCGGAAAGGTTTTTGGTAGGAAAATAATAGGGAAGGAGAGAGGTTGGTTCGTGTATCCACGATATCGATGGATGCACTGTAATATAACGACCACCTGATGGGCAATCGTGATTTATTATTTGCAAAAAAATCCTGAATAGGCCTGTTAATGTGATAGGCCGCTATTCCGGCCCGCATCCACCAAATATCATCCTGATCACTGTCGGGAATTTGGTTTTGAAAATAATAAGCCACTCCGGCTCCCACGTCTGTAGTGGTGAAAGGGCGGAAAAATACGTTTTCACCGGTTGGCCTGTCTTTGTCTATGACATTCCCATCGAACTGTGATGCAAAAGTGAGTTTTTGATAGTTCGCATTGGTATTAAGTGCTCCGCCAGAAATTCCTGCACTAAGACTGTGTTTTTTTGAAATTTTTAAAATACCACTTAAATGAATTAGGGCGTTTAATTTCCTAAATGCTGCCGTACCGGCCCTGTCCTGATATATGGTCCCCCCAATTCCCATAAAAGCACTCCGACGCACGCTTTTGAATAATCCTCCGTCCACACTTAAAAAAACAGTCTGAAATGCTTTACCCATGGATGCCCATTGGTCACGATATATTACCGATCCCCTGAAATAACCATTAAAAAAACCCGCATGTGCAGGATTAATCATTAAGGGAGATTCATTAAATTGTGAAAAATGAATATCCTGCCCTATCATAGAAAGGAGGGCAAAATTAAAAAATAAAAAGTATTTATTTTTCATTTTGATTATCGGATTAAGGTAATATTTCCTTTTAAGGTTACCGGTTCATTATTAAAATTCCTGTAGGTAATCAGGTAAGCATAAACTCCGGCAGGGCAGGGTTCACCTTTAAATCGTCCGTCCCATCCGATATTGGGGTCGTTGGTTTTAAATAATTCCTGCCCCCAACGGTTCCAAATACGCATCTCAAATTCTTTTCCGAACCTTCCGCTGCCTAATATTTTAAATTCATCATTCAATCCGTCACCATTCGGAGTGAAACCCGTCGGTAATGCAGGATCGAGCTTTTTATCCGTAAATACCGCTACGACTTCTTCACCTAAAAAGCTGAAGAATATTCCAATGGAGTCAGATGTAAGGGGCCTGAGGTTGGCTTCATTATAATTTTTAAGTTCCCAATGAGAAAACACATAAGAGGTATCGGCCGGAATTGCTTTAAATGTCAATAGTCCACTGTAGTAATTACCCGACCATTTGTAATTCTGAAGAACCATTGTATTTAATTTAACCTTACCGGCCCCTTGCGGCCTAACGTCTACGGTTATGGGATATGGCCCCTGGAGTCCATAACAGCCAAAAGTATTAAAGGCATTTTTCATGAACTTACATCGGGCTTCTATAGCTCTTTTTAAAACAGCCATATTCGTATCCCATGCATCCGGCTGAGTGGCAAAAAGTCCCGGGAAGGGAGGTCTTCCTGGATCCTCATGTTCTTTCATGGCTGTGCGATAAAGATTATTTAAATTATTCCAGTGATTTAACAGTTCTTCACAACTCAAGGGACCATTCAGTAAGTCCTGATAACGGGTAAGGTAGCTTTGTTTGAATTCAGGTGAGCCTATATTATTTTTCATTAGCTTATCAAATATCACTCCCTGACCGTTATATGCGTTAACACTGATGGGATAAGTGGGTTGCTGAACAGCACAGGGGCTTGTGCTTGCTGTGTTATAAACTAATGTATTGGAAGACACGGCTGTAAATTGTAAAATTGCCGGAACATTCCATAGGTAGTGATGCCATTTTCCCCCATTGGTCAGGGTATTGGTTCCTTTAGCAAAAGCAATGTTATAGTTGAACAAATTACTGTTTTGAAAAAAACTGTTCATGATGGTCCAATCTATAAAATTCGGTATATCCAGACGTTTTTTCAGAGTCGCATAATTGTTTACCTGATTCATCGGATATGCAGTAACAAAATTGTAAATGTTGGTTTTCCAATCATTAGTTACGGTGGAGGTAGCAATAACACCTTCAGCATTATGATAGAAAAGCAGACTGCTGTTATCACGTGGCTGATCTAAGTAATATTTTTCGTAATCCTTATCGTAGGTTTCTTTCAAATTAAATATTCCAGCATATGCCCCGTTGATATAAACATAGACAGGTTTAATGTGTAAAGGATTTACTTTTATGTTATGTTTGGCTGCTAAACTTTGAACGAAAACGTCCCTGATACCGGTTCCAAAGGAAGGGTTATTAGTGTTAGTAATGGGAGCCGAGTGACTTTCAATATCCCCTCCATATACACATAAGGTGGGAAAAACAGTACGCGTCGAAGTACCCAATTCCTGAACATTGAAAATATTTCCTTCAAAATTGCATCCGAATCCGCGCCTGTCATCAATATTCAGTTCAAAACCTTTTTGAAGGGTAAGCCATTCTTCATTTACCGGCTTTGACATTTTGGCATAACCTTCAAACTTAAACGTTTTATTATCGAAGTATTCCACATGTACGGTAGGGCTGCCCACACCGGTTAAAAACCAATTAATATCAGTGGTGTGAATGGCAACAGATAAGATTCCGAATTTCGGATCAAAGTTTTGTTCCATGGGATCATGAAAAAATGTGGTGGTTTCGCAAAAGCTTGGAAGGTATGTGACTTCGCAATAGGTGGGAGGTGCCGGGGGAGTACTCTTTTTAGGATAAGTTACGGCCCTGAACATGGTGGTTTGGACCGGAGGAACAATAATGGTGGTGTTATCGATGAATTGTTGTGCAGTGCCGGCGTTTTGCATGGGGAATGACCCGTCTGTGGTATACCATACCTCATAACACGAAGTATCAATGGGGACACCGGGTGCTACTGTATATATTTCAAATAAAGGAGAGGGGGTATTGCTGAAATATTGTGTCTCGGTAAATTTAGGTGTTGGCAAATAATCCAGATAATAGACCGTTCCATTATATGTGGAAAACGTGGGCGTGGTAAAAATTCGCCAGTTCTGTACTCCTATAGCTGTATAATTCACCCTGCCGCGGGAATGATTTTCCTTTGTTTTTTGAACAAACACGGAGTCCCTCACCACTCCGTTCGGTGCTGTTAAAATAATCCACTGATTCTTACATTGGTCTATGGTAAAATTGGTATGAAAATGATATTGGCCACCTTGCAATTTCACTTCATCCCTGCCACTCATCCAAATAATTTTATATTCACCCACACCCATGGTAAATGTGTTTGGAATTCTCCATTTAAAAAGGTTATAGCGGTCGTTACTTAAATACCATCCTCCTAGATTTACGGATGCCGTGTGGGCATTGTAAAGTTCCACCCAGTCGGACTGTTCAAAGTAATTATCAAGGTTACTTAATGTGGTATTGGTTACCTGATATTCATTTAAAACCACTGCCACCTGAGAAACCTGGCTAATAACTTTGCCCGTAATCAATAAAAGAATCGTGAAGGAATTCAGAAATATATTTCTCATAGCATTTGGCATGTTCAATTTAACAAAGATACAAAAATTTAGGTTTGCTTTGTTTTTTTTGCTTTAATGAAATATAATTTTTTAAGCAGGTGTTGTTAATATAAAATGCTTTATTTTTGGCTCTCCATGAGCGACATCATCCGTCATGAATGTGGCTTAGCCGTGCTCCGACTAAAAAAAGATTTATCATTTTATAAAGAAAAATATGGAACAGCACGCTATGGCCTTCATTGCATGTATCTTCTGATGGAGAAAATGATCAATCGCGGACAGGATGGTGCAGGTTTGGCAAGCATTAAGTTAGACACTGAACCGGGGATTAACTATATTGATCGCATACGTTCTGTTGCCACTAAGGCAGTTCAGGATATCTTTCATCAAATTCATTTGGCTTATTTGGATAAAAAAAAACATTTTTCTTCGGAAACGGCCGATGCTGCCTGGCAAAAGAAAAATATTCCCTTCCTGGGGGAATTACTCATGGGGCATCTTCGGTATGGTACTTTTGGCGGTAATTCCATTTATCAGTGTCATCCCGTAAGGAAACAAAGCAACTGGAAAACCAAAAACCTATTGGTTGCCGGGAATTTTAACCTGACCAATGTGGATGAACTTTTCGATCATTTGGTGGAGTTGGGCCAGCACCCGCGTGAACGCTCCGACACCGTAACGATATTGGAAAAAATCGGGCATTTCCTTGACCGTGAAAATGAACGGCTTTTTCGTATTGCCAAAGATAATGGCCTTTCCAACTTCCACATCAGCACATTCATTCAGGAACATCTGGATGTGGCACAAATACTCCGCGATTCCAGCAAAAAATGGGATGGGGGATATGTGATGGGGGGGCTTATCGGCCACGGCGATGCTTTTGTATTGCGCGATCCCAACGGTATAAGGCCGGTATTTTTTTATGATGATGAAGAAATTACCGTGGCGGCCAGCGAAAGGCCCGTTATTCAGACAGTTTTTAACGTTAAAAAAGAAAAAATTCAGGAAATTCCCCCGGGCCATGCACTTATTATAAAGAAAAACGGATATGTTTCGTTGAGCGAAATATTACCTCCTGGCACAAAATGTTCATGCACTTTTGAAAGAATTTATTTTAGCCGCGGCAACGATGCAGATATCTATAGGGAAAGAAATGCATTGGGAAAGTCATTGGCACCATCTGTGATCGAAGCCATTGGCGGAGATTTGGAAAACACGGTTTTTTCTTATATCCCCAACACGGCGGAAGTGGCTTTTGGAGGTCTGATCGAAGGTATTCATGAATGGAACAACAAGCGCAAAGCCGAAATCATTCGTAATCAAAAGCTTTCAGAAGGTGAACTGGATAAATTACTTTCAGAATTCCCCAGAATTCATAAAGTAGTCATCAAAGATGCTAAACAGCGCACCTTCATCACCGACGATGAAAACCGCGACCAACTGGTTAGTATAGTATATGATGTTTCGTATGGCACGGTAGTTCCCGGTAAAGATACACTGGTGGTGATGGACGACAGTATTGTGCGCGGAACCACCCTCAGAAAAAGCATCCTGACCATTCTGGCCCGCCTGGAACCCAAAAAAATCATCATCGTCAGTTCTGCTCCGCAAATCCGATATCCCGATTGCTACGGCATTGATATGTCGGTCATTAAGCGCTTTGTGGCATTCGAGGCTGCCGTGATGTTGTGGAAAGAATTCGGAAAAAAAGAAGAATTTAATAAACTCTATTCCTTAGCCAAGGCTGAATTACAAAAACCCAAAGAGGAACAAAAAAACATTCTGAGGGAAGTTTATGCCCCCTTTACAAACGACCAAATCACCCGAAAAATCAGTGAACTGATTAAGCCGGCAAATTTCAAACCTGAATTTCAAATCATCTATCAAACTCTGGAAGGTCTTCGGGCTTCATGCCCAAATCATAAAGGCGATTGGTACTTCAGTGGGAACTATCCTACCCCGGGCGGAAATATGGTGTGCAACAAATCCCTCATCAATTATTTTGAAGGAAAAGAAAGCAGGGCCTATTAAATGGAAGTTTTTTTGTTTAAAAATTCATAAACTTTTTTTCCTTTTTTATGTTGCGGAAATAATTTCAACAGGTGCTTAATGTAAATTAGGGCACTGTCGGATTGGTTCATGCTCACATGCCATGCTGCAAGGTTAAGCAAAGTTATATCATCATTCGGATTCAGGATGTATGATCTTTTTAAATATTCCTTACTTTTTTGCCATTCTTTCATGCCCATAAAAATAAATCCCGCATTGGTGAATGCCTCGGCACACATGGGGTTTTCTTTAGCCAGTGCGAGGTATTCCGTCAGGGCATCTCCGGGTCTTCCGTTTAATGTAAGAGCTAAAGCATATTTTGCATGGAATGATGAAATTTTGGGTGCCAGTTCGTGTGCCTTACGAAAAAAATCAAGGCAAAGTTTGGGTTCTTTTAATTGATAGAAGGCCTCACCAATACGATAAGCCGTCCAGGCATCTCGGTTCGAGAAGTTGATATTTTTTAGTAAATCCAAAACGTTTGAGGTTCCCAAAGTGTGGGTAATCTCAACAATACGTTGAAATTCTTTTTTAACGTAATAATAATAAACCAGGGCATGATATTTTTTCAGCAGTTCATTTTTTGAACTATAAGAAAGTAAAAGGAATGCACTGTCCAGAAATTCTTTTCGATTTTCGAATTTCTCGTATTGTTGAATGAAGCCGAGTGCACGAGTAATGGTGTCGGGTTTGGGATTATTGACGGCTACCAGTGCTAAAAATTTTTTTATTTCATTAATGGAAGGGGCCTTTTCTGGCTTACGTATGAAATGGTCGTGGATACTGACATGCGGAATATCCGATGAATGGCTTTTGGGCATATGGCAATGAATACAATCTGAAGAAGGGCTGATGTTATTTTTCTTGCAAAAAATATTACCTGCTTTTGAACTCGAATGACAATTCAGGCATTTTGTGTTAAAGTATTGGTTGCGGGTTTGCGTTACGCTGACATGCGGATTATGACAGGTGATGCAGGTCATACCATATCGGTAGGGTTTGAGTGAATTTTTTAGTTGGTTTTTGTTCGATTCCTTAAAACATTTGCTTTGTTTCAGGCGATCGGCATGCGATGCCATGATGAAATTTTCTTTTGAATCGGAAAATTTGGGTAGAAAAACGGTCATAATATCGGAAAGCTTCATACCGGGCTTGAAATCATAAAAAGTTTTTCCTTCGGCCAATACTGCATTTCCTTGGAGGTGGCAACGCTGACATACATCCATTTGTCGGTCGATGGGAAGTTTGGATGGGTTCACGATGCTGTAGTCTATTTTTTTTGAAGTGTCCACTACAATTCCTTGTTTTTTTAAGGCTACATGGATGCTTCCTGGTCCATGGCAGCGTTCGCAATCAATTCCATGCGGGATTTTTTTATACTTGTTTTCAGAACCCAGAACAGGATCGGGATAGGCGTTGTGGCATGTGATGCACTCATGTCCGATGGGCCTGGAGAAGCGGGAATTCACCACTTCAAAGCCCGGAGGTAGGTCCCAGATTTTTTTTTGAGCATACCATGTCATGGGTGCCTGATACAGATAACCCTTCCGCCAGATCAGATGTGAATTGGTATGTTGCCCGGAACCAACTATATAATTCAACGTTTGGTAATGCTCGTGGCGAATGAAGGGCGAAAAAGATTTTTCTTTTATAACCAAAAATCCCGAGTCTCCGATATTCATTTCATACTCCAAAAAAGTAGAAGTATCGGTTACTTTGCCAGGAAAGATGTCAGCAGCACTGTATTCCTTTATTGCCGGTTTCCACGATTTTCCCATTCCGGTTTGAATGAAGGTTTGGTAGATGTTTTCATGGCATTGCCTGCAGGCTTGCATCCCGACGTAACGGGCCGTGTCGGAATGGTTAAGATAGGAATAAGGTTCAACAAATTCGGATGATAATTCAGGAGTATGTGTCCTGTCGGAAGTACATGACAAAAAAAACAAAAAGACCAAGGGGCCAAAGAATTTATTCACGTATTTTTTGAAAGAAAATGGCGTCTTCAAAAGTATCGTAGCCAATTTTAATCCACGCTTTTTTAAGGCCTGTTTTTTCGAAGCCCGCTTTTTCAAAAAGGCGTATGCTGGCTTCATTGGTTACATTCACCAAGGAATGGATTTGCTTTACGTAGAGATGCTTAAAGCAATAGTCCGTTACCAAAGCCAGACTTTCAGCGGCATAGCCCCTTCCCGTAAATTCATTATGAATGTAAATGCCTACGCCCACACGGTCGTGCTGTGGGTCATAATCATAAAGGTCGATGGCCCCCACGGTTTTTTTCCCGGCGTTTTCCACCACCATTAGCCGGATTTGCTTTACGGTGTAGATATCGTATTGGCTGTCTTCAATGAAATTCAGTAACACATTTTTGCTTAACGGGGCCTGTGTATTGCTTACATGCCATAACTCGGTATTGTTTTCCCATTCATACAACACATCCACATCGGAAATTTCCATCGGACGAAGCGATATATTATTGCCCTTCAGAAACATAACGTTGTTCAATTAAGCGTTGGGTTTGTGCAGGGTCATAATCATCAAAAATCAATATCTGTTTTTCTTCTTTAAAATTAAAAAAAAATACGCTTTGCACTAATGCATTCCCGAGCAACAACGAAAGTGTTTCTGGAATATTCGGACGCTTACCGGCAGGCAAGGGGATATGGTAAAAAGTTTTCAGAAAATCCAGTACAGGCGAAAGGCAGGTGGGCGATGCTTCTTCTTCGGGATGCCAGCACGCATACATTTCTTCCATGTGATGTTCCGTATAAACCGGATGCCCGATGAGTTCAAGGCCGATCACCGCTTCTTCCTTTTTTTTAAAAAAATTTAAAATTTTTTCCAAAGGAATTTTTTTATCAAATTTTTGCAGGTCATAGGAATAGTAATGTTTTCCGAAAACCATGGCAATATGCGGGGGCGTGCGCCTGAGGTAAGACAGAAAAACAAGGG